>JAUSDJ010000005.1 GCA_030650795.1 Actinomycetota bacterium | reverse complement strand
CATCAAAACCGTCCTGCGCACCAGCGAGAAGGAGGTCCGCAAGAAGCATGCCCAAAGAGCAAGCTAAAGACAATAATGACCAAAAAGGTGTAACGGATCAGGCGAAGCCAATCCGTCACGCATCACCCGAACCCTCACAGGTGTACTTTGTGAAAGGCTCTAAACCCCGGCAGGCGTAGGCGCGGGTGTAGCCGAACGCTCCGTCAACTGGGTCGTTGAGAAGATGCTGGTGATATTCACCAACGCAGAAGTCTCAGTAGAGCAATACGCTATTGGGGGGTGGCCAAATGGGATCTATCAACACTCAAGCCGTCGATGCGTTTCTTGACGCAGTGCAAAAGGCAACGATTCCAGCATGTACCTCTTGGGCGTCGGACGCAGTTCTCGATGCGACAGTGCCCGGTTGGCGTTTTCGGATGAACGGCCCCGATGAAATCCGCTCGGAGTATTCCAGTTGGTTTGCTGATCTTGGTGAGTTCAAGGAGCTTCGGCGCTTGCCTCTGCCCAATGGGGAATTGGTGCGGTACCTCCTTGCCTGGAGCGAGAACGGCGTACCGCATTTGGCGCACCATATGCATGTGCTTGAAGTCAGCGACGGGCTCATCCGCGTTGACACAGTGGTGTGTGGTGGTAGATGGCCTGCTCCGCTGATTGCAGAAATGCAGGCAGCTCAAGATGAGCATGATGCAGCAGTCGAAGGAATCGGTCATGCCCAGGCCTGACTTGGCCGAAGGCCGCCGCACGGGCGTGCTAACTGACTTGTTGCTCGGCGCCACTGACCATGAGGCAATGGTCGACAACGCTGGCAAGTCAGGCGCATACATCGAGTGGGTCACTCTCGATGGGCAGCGCTATGTCTTGAAGTACCTCGACCGAAATCAGGATTGGACGATGCGCGCAGGGGGTGTAATCGGAGGAGCGACTCTTGAGCTTTGGGACCGAGGCATTCTGGCTCGAGTGCCTGATTGCATCGAACAGCCGATCCTCGCTGTGGCAACGGGGGTGCGGCCCGATGATCCTGACGGCCGAACTGTTACTGCGGTGCTGATGCGCGACGTTGGTGAGTCGATCGTTGCTGCTGATGACGAGGTGATTGCAATGTCCACACATCGCCAGTTCCTCGCGCATATGGCCGCGCTGCACGCAGCCTTCTGGGAAGCGGGGCCCGAGATTGACATCGTGCCGGTGATGACTCGTTACATGGAGCTATCGCCTTGGACTGCAATGGTCGAAGCGGAACTGGGTTCTGAGCATTTGGTCCCGAAACTGGTCGGGCAGGGGTGGCCGCTGCTCGAACAGGTCGCGCCGCAGGCCGCGCGAATCGTGCTACCGCTGTCGATGGATCCCTGGCCCTTGGTTCAAGCGCTTGCCATGACACCCCAGACCCTGGTGCATGGCAACTTCAAGTTGGACAACCTGGGAGTGACTCACGACGGTCGAACCGTCTTACTCGATTGGGAAGGATCAGGCCGCGGAGCTGGTACCAGTGATCTGGCCTGGTACTTGGCCATTAATTGCCGTCGGTTGCCGGAAAGCAAAGAGGCATCGATACAGGCCTATCGCGAGGATCTTGAATTACTTGGGATCGATACTGAGCCGTGGTGGGAACGCCAACTGGCACTGAGCTTGCTGGGTGGCTTGGTGCAATTCGGCTGGGAGAAAGCCTTCGGGGGTTTGGACGATGAACTCAATTGGTGGCAGGAGAAGGCGATCGCTGCCGAATCACTCCTGTAGTTGTAGGCCTATCACGTGGGCTCGGGAGGGCTAGTTCGTTGCAACAACGATGCGACTCCAAAGCACAACTGCATCTTCGGAGTACATGCCGACTGAGCCTCGGCTTTCATCTGCGGTAAGTGTGAAACTCGTCAGCGGAGCACCGTCAACACTGATCGTGGTTTGCCCATTGAGGCGATCAACCGTCGCTGAGCGCTTCATGCCGATAGTTGTCACGGGTGAGGGTGCATCGGCAATGAATCGCTGCCCGCCCGGCACACCGGGATCTCGTCGCCCGACCTCCCAGCCATTTGGCTTGAGAATCAAGTAGGTGAAATGGGATGCGTCTACGTAATCCCAAATCAGCCAACCGGTTTCCCAAGGGTTCGCGGCGCCAAGACGTGTGGTGCGCTGGGTCGTCCATGTCGCGCTCAGATGCAGTGGAGCATCGGTGAACTTCTTGCGTGAGACGACAAGAGTCGAGTTGGTCGTATCGGAAGTCTGGGCACTTTGCGGAGCGAGTAGCAAGCCAGATTTGCTTAGGTGTACGCCGTGACCGCTGTTCACTCCGTCGAACACCACCCGCCAGTGACCGAATTTCTGACCATCGTCGAAGGACTTGCCCGCGGTGTAGTCGCTGAAGCGCTCGTCGATGCGATTCGTCAGTGCAGAAGCCGGGCTGATGTGCAGACTGACGAATACAGCTATCGCTAAAGCGCAGGACTTTTGAGTTGTACGAGATCTCATGCGGAACTCAATCGCTAGGACTCTTCAGTTCTGAATCGTCCGCGGGGCAAAGTGATCACCATTTCCAGACCGCCCAGCGGACTCTTGCGCAAAGTGATGCTTCCACCGGAGTTGTCGACAATGCCTTGCATGATGCTCATGCCGAGGCCTGAACCGCCGGATGTGCGCGAACGTGAAGGGTCGAATCTCTTGAAGAATTGGATGCCCTCACGCAGTGCGCTGTCAGGAATGCCTGGACCGGCATCGGCGACTTTCAGAATCACGGCTTCGCCCTTGCTTCTCAGCCCGACCGACACGGCCGAGTCATCGGGGGTGTGGCGCTGAATGTTGGAGAAGATGTTGGCCAGTAGTTGATCCAGATGCTCTGGCACGCAGACCACGGCGATGTTGTCAGGGATGTCTGTAGTGACGGTCCTTTGCGGCTGCAGTTGCACCAGATCACTGGCATATCTGCGCACTGCACTCGTGATGTCGACATCAACGCGCTCGCGAGGAGTGTTCTCTGAGAGTTCGGCAATGAGCAGGAGATCGTTGATCAGTGACTCCATGCGCTCAATCTCGGTCGCCAGGCGCGCGTAGTAGCGATCGAGTTGTTCGGGCTCCAGGCTGCGCCGTTGCGTGACGAGCTCGACGTAGCCCTTGATCACCGTCAGCGGGGTTCGCAGTTCATGCGAGGCGTCACCAAGGAACTCCTGCATCAACTGCTGCCGCTTCTCAAGAGACGAGACCAGATTGCTGAGTTCAGTGTCACGCCGGAAGAAGACGTAGGTGACGAGGAAGCCGAGCAGCATCGTCATCAGAGTGAAGGCGGACAGCAACTTGATCTGATCGCCTCGCGCATTGATTACGGGCATGAGTGAGGTCGAGATCAGGAGGTAGTCATCATCGGGTAGTGCAACAGAGCGGAGTCGTACTGGATCAGGCGAGTTGATGGATATAGAGGTGAACAGTGACGCGTTGAGTTCGTCAGGCGGAGGGATGTCAACCAAACCGCCGGGACTTTCAGTAAGTTGACTGACGCCACCTTCTGCATCGACGTAGGTAATCGTGACCGGGATCGGACTCTCTTCTGCAAGAAACTGCGAGAGCATGAGCGGATCGTCAGCAGTGGTGGAGAGTTGTTTCGCATCGTCGTTCAGAACGGCGTCAATTCTTTCCAACTCAACAGACTCTGCACGCACGATTGCGAAGCCGCCGATGGCTATTGCAACAAAGGCAATGATCAGTGTTACGGCAATGGTCAGCCGGGTGCGAAGCTTCACTACTTCGCCAGAAGTTGGAAGCCGGCTCCCCGAATCGTCTTGATGCCGGCATAGCCCTCTCGGTGCAACTTCTTTCGCAAATATGAGATGTAGGTGTCAACGACCGTTGTATTGCTGTCGAACTCGATATCCCACACCGCGCGCAGCAGGGTTTCCTTCGTCACGACGAAGCCAGCCCGCAACATGAGTTCTTCGAGGAGCCGGAATTCAGTCTGCGTGAGGTCAATTACGTCATCTGCAACACGTACAACGTGGCGGGCTTGATCCAGTGACACCGGGCCGCACTGCAGCACTCGCTCAGTCTGCTGAGTTGGCATGGTTCGCCGAAGGACGGCAGCTATACGCAGTACAAGTTCTTCCAGGCCGAATGGCTTGGTCACGTAGTCGTCGGCTCCGAGCTTGAGCCCGGTGGTGATGTCTGATCGATCGCCACGCGCACTGAGCAGAATCGCTGGCGTTTGGTGACCGTCATGGCGGTGCTTTTCAAGCAGTTGGAAGCCGTCCATCTTGGGCATGTTGATGTCGATGAGAAGGAGATCTACGGTCTGCCGGTGCAAAATCGTGAGGGCCTCGATGCCATCGGCCGCCTGCACCGTGGTGTAACCGGACATGCCAAGAGCGTCGGACAAGAGCTCGCGCACCCCGGCCTCGTCATCCACGATCAGAATCGTTGGTTGAGTCACAGATACCTCCAGCGCGAACCTATCTCGTGAAGTCCAGTTTCTCCCCCTGGCCTGAGCAGATGAAATTGCGCGAAATTCACGGTTCTCACAGGAAATTCACAGAAAGGTGGCTGATCCTGATGGAAGTGGTTCGTACTACCAAGCGCAGGGAGGCATTGACATGAAGCGATCATCTGTCTTTGTCGCTGCTGCTCTCAGCTCAGCCCTCGTGTTCAGCGGAGCCACCGCAAGTTTCGCCTCTGATTCCGGTTCAAGTTCGAATCAGGGATCCAGCGTAAGTGCGGACAAAGCCGAACTCCTCACAGAAGCGGCCGCTGCGCGCGATTTCGAAGGCCGTCACATCATCAATCAGACCTTTCAAGATGCTGTGCTCAAAGCCAAGACTGAGTTTGATGCGGCCATGAAATTGGCGACAACTGCTGAGGCGAAGGCAACGGCGCTAGCTGCTCGCCGCTATTCAGTTTCGTCTGCGATTGCTGCGCGACAAAATGCGCTGACCGCACTTGAGCATCCATCCAAGCCCGGAAGCGGTCCCAAGCCAGGAAATTCGAAGCGATGAACGCCGTGAACTGCCTGCGCACCCATCAACGTTCCAAACTGCCTAGTCGACTGCAACGAGGTAGTGCTTCCTCCAGGGGGTTCTGCGCCTGAACCCCCACCAAATAAATGAGTGAACCCCGGTCTGCTGCGGACCGGGGTTCACTCATTTGCCATCAGATGTATGGGGATTGCCTTGCCATTCGGGAGTAAGGTCGAAATACCGAAGTCGTTCAGACTTTGCGAATAAGGGGATCCTTATGGGAGACAAATCCCGTCAAAAGAGCGAGAAACTCAAGCCTGCTGGCAAGTCCATCAAGGAAAAGCGTGCAGACAAGCGCGCACACGCTGCAGGCAATGAAGCAATCACCGTAATTCCAAACAAGAAGTAGCGAATCTGAAGTAGCGGTCTGATGCGAAGTCAGGCCGCTACTTCACTTCGCAATGACCTCGGGAGTCAGACTGCGTCGGCTCCGCGTTCACCAGTGCGCACGCGCACAACGGTGTCCAGTTGCGAGACCCACACCTTTCCGTCACCAATGTTGTCAGTTCGCGCAGCCTTGACGATCACATCGACAACTCGATCAGCATCTGCGTCTTCGACGATGACTTCTATGCGAACTTTCGGAATGAGATCTACCTGGTACTCAGCGCCGCGATACACCTCGACATGACCACGCTGGCGACCATGGCCACTGGCTTCTGAAACCGTCATGCCATTGACGCCGACCTTGTTCAGATCCTGCTTCACCTCTTCAAGTCGAAATGGCTTGATGATGGCGGTGATGAGTTTCATGGGAACTCCTATTGCGGATCGGGCGGCAGTTCATTCCTTGCGCATTGTTTCAGTGTCGCAACATCCCTGCAATCAAAGGGGATTAGCGCGAGCGAATGATGATCGGATCTGCGTCGCGAAAACGGGAGTTTGCGTAGAGCTGGTTGCCGTCTTGAGTTGTGAATCCGGTGAGACTCGGTTTCACGCCATCAAAGTTGGTTGAGCAAGGCGATTCCATCAATAAGGCCCATTCGCGCTTGAGCAACTGGTCTTGGAGCATGCCCTCGACGTAGCGATTGTGAGTTCCTACGGCGAGGAAGCGCACCTTCTGGGCAATGAGCTCGAGGTTCGGAAGGATCACATCGAGCTCGCGCCCCTGGAGATCGATGTGCAGGAGGTCAGTTGGCTCGCCGCCGCCGATGAGACTTTCGAGAGTCACAGTTGGCACGTCAATGTGGTCGAAGAAAGCGCCGCGGTAGTCCATATTTGCCGGCTTATCGGTGCTGACTGCCCCGCCCATGTCATCTTCGGTGAGCACCGGAAAGCGCAAGGTGGTTTCCTCAAACCAGCACGCGGCTTGAACAACGGTGAATTCATCCGCGGTGAGTGCGATGCGCGAGGCGATTTCCGCACTTGTGCCTTGGATTCGGATCGGGAGAATTTCGTTATCGGTGGCGTGTTGCATTGACCAACCGGCCCGAGTCGCATCAGCCTCAACGGCGATGCCGACAGCGCTCTTGCCGATTCTCTTGGCCAAAGTCACGCCCATGACTGCCCATGGCGCCCAGCCAGCGCCGACTTCAACAATGCGGTAGTTCTCCCGCTCATTGGTGAGTGACAGTGCCAGACCGACGTATTCCTCTGCTTCTGAGCGGTAGCCATCTGTTGGCACAGGAAGGCGATCACTGGTCGTGCCTGCGAGTTCTGATGGTGCCCACGGCAGCATCGTGATTCGCGTGCGAATGCCAGCCCAGTCGACTCGAAAATCTTGCTCGTGGTCGGGTTTGTTGCGCATTCGCAGTTTCTGCAGGATCGGAACGACCCACTCCGGCCGGATAGGCAGGTGCAGTCCGTTGCCGAGCATGACCTCTGCCATCGAATCTTGATTCGATGGGGAGGACTGGGGAATGGCTCGAGCTCGCGTCCAGCGCACGCCGGAACGCTAGTGGATCCCTGTGCGATGTGATCGCACATCCGCACCTTTGCGAGAATGCCCTTGTGGCCACTCGCAATCTTGTCAATATTGAAGCGGTAGCCAAGTCATTCGGAGAGCGTCCTCTACTTGATGGAGTCTCGCTCGGCGTGAGCGCTGGCGAGCGAATTGCCGTGGTGGGACGCAACGGCGCAGGCAAAAGCACGCTGCTGCATGTGCTGACCGGTGCCGAACCAGTCGATGCTGGGCGCGTCACTGTCGGCTCGGATGTGCATGTGGAGATGGTCCTCCAGGTCGAATCGCCGGATCCTGATGCAACGGTGGCAAGCGTCGTCGTGCCCGGACGTCCCATTCATGAATGGGCATCCGATGCGCGCATTCGCGAGGTGCTCAACGGATTGCTTGGCGGATTCAGCGATGAGCTGCTGCACGCACGCATCGCAACCATGTCCGGTGGTGAACGGCGCCGAGTGCAACTGGCCCGCGCCCTGATCACCGAGTGCGACCTGTTGCTCCTGGACGAGCCGACCAACCATCTGGATGTTGATGTCATCGCTTGGCTGGTCGACCACCTCAAATCCCGACCCAAGCTCGCGATCGTCGTGGTCACCCATGATCGATGGTTCCTGGATGCCTTGTGCGAGCGCACCTGGGAGGTGGTGCTCGGCCAGGTTGAGGAATACGACGGTGGTTACTCGGCGTATGTGCTCGCCAAAGCTGAGCGAGATCGCCAAGCCTCGTCGTCGGAGGCTCGTCGCCAGAACCTGCTGCGCAAGGAGCTGGCGTGGTTGCGGCGCGGAGCGCCGGCTCGAACGTCAAAGCCCAAGTTCCGCATCGATGCGGCAAATGAATTGATCGAAGGGGAGCCACCACCTCGAAATACGAGCGAGTTGCTCGCCTTCGCTGGGGCTCGCCTTGGCAAGTCGGTTCTTGAGATCCGTGACATCACGATGGACGTTGCCGGTCGCACTTTGCTCGAACATGTGACATGGAATATCGGCCCCGGAGATCGCATCGGTCTGCTTGGAGCCAACGGTGCTGGCAAGACCTCGCTCATCAGACTGCTCCTTGGCGAATTGGCCCCTGCAAAGGGCAAGCTGGTTACCGGCGTGACAGTGAAGCCGGCGTATTTGTCGCAACATTTGGAAGAGCTCAATCCAGCGTGGCGAGTCCTTGAGGCCGTTGAAAAGGTGGCCAACCGCGTTGAGATTGGCAAGGGCCGTGAATTGACTGCCTCGCAATTGTGTGAACGTTTGGGCTTCGGCGCTGATGGCCAATGGACTCCAGTCGGTGACCTCTCAGGTGGCGAGCGTCGTCGCCTTCAGCTCACGCGCCTTCTCATGGGCGGTCCAAATGTGCTGGTGCTCGATGAGCCAACCAACGACTTCGATGTGGAGACCCTCACTGCTCTTGAGGATCTGCTCGACAGCTTTGGCGGGACCTTGATCGTGATCTCGCACGACCGTTACTTCCTCGAACGCGTATGCGATGACACCTACGCCTTGCTGGGTGATGGGAATCTTGCGCATTTGGTGGGAGGCGTAGATGAATTCATTCAGCGCCGCCGAGCTGCTCGCGGTCAAGGCGAGCAAGTGCAGCAGAAGAAGGGTCAGTCGAATGCTGCCGAACGCCGACTGCTGGAGAAGGATCTGGCACGCATCGAGCGGTCACTGGCTCGACTGGACACCGACGAGGCAACCATCCATGGCCAGATGGCTGAGAAGTCTGCCAACCACGAACTCCTGGAAGAATTGAACCGAAAGCTCCAGCAGATGAGCACCAAACGCGATGGCCTTGAAGCCGAATGGATCATTGCGGCCGAGGCGCTCAACTGATGCTCGCCGCTAGACTCCGCGAGTGACTTTGCCTCAGCGCGCTCTCGGTGACCTGCTCATTTCTGCTGTCGGAGTGGGCTGCATGCCGATGTCCTTCCCCGGGATGCTCGACAAGCGTGAGCAGGCCATTGCCACCTTGCATCGTGCACTCGATCTGGGTGTGACGCTGATTGACACGGCAAACATCTACGCTCCCTCGGCGAACGATATTGGCCACAACGAAATGCTGGTGGCCGAGGCGCTGCGCACCTACGCCGGTTCGGCTGACCTCAGCACTGTGCTCGTTGCTTCCAAGGGCGGGATCACTCGAGAGTCCGGCGGAATCTTCGGCTCGGATTCCAATCCAGCCGCCCTTCGCGCGGCCTGCGAAAAGAGTTTGGTGTGCCTTGATGTCTCGCAGATCCAGCTCTACCAGCACCATCGTCCTGATCCTGAGCTCGATTACGCCGATCAGATGCGCACCCTGCTGTCTCTGAAGGAGGCGGGTTTGGTTGCCCGAATCGGACTGTCGAACGCGAGCAAGGAGCAGATCGACATAGCCATTGACATCCTTGGTGGGCCCAAGGACAACGGTGTTGTCTCTGTCCAGAACCAGTACTCACCTCGCTTCCGCAGGCACCGTGACGCTCTTGATCACTGCTCGGATCTCGGTATTGCCTACCTGCCTTGGTCGCCATTGGGTGGCTCCAATGAGGCCAGCGAGGTTGGCTCCAAGTACAAGGACTTCGCTGAAGTCGGCGAACAAGTTGGCGCGACAGCGCAGGAGACCACTTTGGCGTGGCTCTTGGCGATGTCACCTGTGGTCATCCCGATTCCCGGCGCGACCAAGCCGGCAACAGTGGATTCCATCGTGAAGTCCGCAACGGTTGAGCTCTCAGCAGCTCAGCAAGCCCGCCTTGATGCGACTACGCCTGCCTAGTGGCATCACAATCCGCAAGCGTGGGAAATGGCATGAGCGATGGTGGCGGTAGTCCGCGCAAGGTGCTCATCATCGGTTCTGGTTTTGGTGGTCTTCGGTGTGCGCGCGAGCTCAGCAAATCCAAGTCAGTCCATGTCACGCTGATCGACCGCAATCCCTATCAACTATTCGCACCCTTGCTGTATCAAGTTGCTACTGGCGGACTCTCAGAAGACGACATTGCCTACTCAGTACGTGGTGCGATTCCTGGTGTTGATTTTCGCCGAGGCATCGTCGTTCGCATCGACATCGAACGTAAGAACATCCGTCTTGAGGATGGCACCGTTCTTCCCTTCGACGATCTCGTTCTGGCAACCGGGAGCACCGGCGCCACCTTTGGTGTTGTCGGAGTAGCCGAGTACGCGTTGCAGATGAAGACGATGGATCAGGCTCGAGCCATTCGCAATCAACTTCTGTCGATCTATGAAGAAATTGAGAATGGGCATCGGCCGAAAGAACACCTGCGCGTCGTCGTCGTTGGTGGTGGACCAACAGGCGTCGAGGTCAGCGGCGCCGTGGCCGAGCTGCAGCGATCGATCAAGCGTGAGTTCCCTGATCTCGCCGATGCCGCAAGTGTGACTTTGGTCGAAGCCGGTCCGAGGTTGCTGCCGTCGTTCACAGAGAAGTCCAGCGCGCATGCGAAATCAGAACTTGAGGATCTTGGAGCGCGAGTCATGGTTGATGCAGCGGTAGACCGCATGTATCCCAACGACGTTCACCTGAAGTCCGGCGAGGTGCTGGCAGCAGGCACGATCGTGTGGGCTGCCGGCGTTGCAGCACATGAAGAATGGGCATCACTCGGCTTAGCTGACCGCTCCAATCGCCTCCGAGTGAAGCCGACGTTGGAGCTCGTCGATCACGTGTGGATCATCGGAGACGCTGCTTGCCTTGATGGTCCAGATGGCCGACCGCTGCCGATGATCGCGCCAGTGGCGATGCAAATGGGTCGTCATGTTGCGGCCCAGATCAAGGCTCAGATTGCTGATGAGCCGCTGACTGATTTCAAATACAAGGACAAGGGCCAGATGGCGACCATTGGGCGACGCCGTGCAGTAGTTGAAGCTAAAGGCGTTCGCCTACACGGCACGATCGCCTGGATGGCCTGGCTAGGACTGCATGTCTTCTATCTCGCAGGTGGGCGCAATCGCACGAGCGTGGTAGCCAACTGGATGTGGAACTACGTCGTTTGGGGCGTAGGTGCCCGACCAGTCGTGATCGACTGATCGCCGGATCTACTTCGCGATCTGCGTAATTTCAACCGTGACGCCAAGAGCGCCGCTTCGACCACCTGCGTAGATGCCCTTCAGCGGTGGCAGATCGCCGTAGTCGCGTCCACGTGCAACAACAACATGCGCCGCTCCAACGCTGCGGTTGTTCGTTGGGTCCACGGGATGCCAGCCCTGATCCCAATACTCAACCCAAGCGTGAGATTCGCCAACCACCGTCATGCCCATCGCCGCTTCCTCGGTGTGCAGATAGCCGCTGACATAGCGAGCTGGGATTTGAAGTGCGCGCAGTATCGAGAGCATCGCGTGCGTGAAGTCCTGACACACGCCTCGCCCAGCGGCCCATGCCTGCCCAGCCGTGGTCGATACGTTCGTGGCCCCCGGGGTGTAGATGATCTGGTCGCGCACAGCCTCCAAGGCTCCGCGAACTGCAATAGCCGGGCTTCCTGCCTGACGAAGCTCAAGCACGATCGCTAGGCGCGAAGGATCCTCTTCTGGAGAATCCACAAAAGTGGTGTTGGTCAGGAATTCGGCCCAGCGCTCCTGGGTTTCCATGCTGTGCACGCTGTGCCAGGAGCCACCCTCTTTGGGATCCCGCATGGGTGGAATGTCAACGGTGCTCATTGAGGTGATCTGGAGCATGCGGTGGGGTGTGTGCACATCGAAGTTCTCGACGAATGCTCCCCAGTAGTCGGTGTAGGTCTGGATGTTTGCGTACGGCTCGACCAGCAGGCTGTGGCTTAGCAGCACCTGACCGTCTTCACTGATGGGTGTCATCCGCACTTCATTGAAGGATGCCTCCACTGGTGCGGAGTACTGATAACCAGTGTGGTGCGAGATCTGCAAACGACGTCCAACACGGGGATTCTGGATCAGCGGTTCGGCAGTCATTAGTGGCTCCAAACGAGGGTGCCGTGCTGCCGGAAGAAGGCGCGGTTGACTTGATCGGACGCGCGAACCGCAGCCTGTCGTGATTCAGAGATGAGGCGGTCGATTTCCTTCGGATCGTCGCTCGTCGTGTACTCCAAGGCCGAACGCAGCATGCCGACTTCGCGAAGCAGGGTGCCTCCGTCGCCAACTCCGCGGCGTTCCAGTTCGCGCACAGCGAGTTCTGCATCTCCAGCGCAGACGCGCATCGATCGCGGAAAGGTTTCATCGAGCACCAGGAACTTGCGAACGTCAGTGCCTTGCAATGGAGCCCGCGTACGAAGGAAGGCCGACAGGGCTCCTGCGGCGCGCAGCACAGCTACGGGTCCTGAATTGGGCCAGAGCTGCTCGTGACGCATTGCAAGCAAGCGTCCCATCATGTCGATGCGCTCGATCTGTCGACCAAGCATCATGAAGTAGTAGGCCTCGTCGCGAGACATCGTCCAGTCGATGACTCCGTTTACGACAAACAATCGTTCGAGCACTCGGTGCAAACCAACGCCAGGGCTTGAGGAATGCGTCAGCCCGCGCGAGAGGAACAAGTGGGCAGCGTTGAGCGCTTCGAAAGTGTCAGCAGACAGTGAATCGCGAATGGCGCGAGCGTTGTCACGTGCGGCGCTGACTGCTCCTGTGATCGTCGCCGGTAAACCAGTTTCGCCGACCACGCTGCGAACCAGCAGCAGTCCGTCTTCAACGCCGATGTGCGGCATCGACAATGCGTCGAGCAGAATCGCGCAGGCCATCGGCTCAGAGATCGATTGATCTTCAACGATGAGTTGGTAGTGCTCGCTGAGAATACGGGTCGTGCCTTCAGCTCGCTCGATGTAGCGACCCAGCCAAAAGAAGGATTCAGCAATGCGGCTCAACATGATGCATCGCCTTGCTGCTGTTGCTGCCGCTCTTGCTGAAGCATCCGATCATCATGGGTAACCGGCGCATCAATACGGCCGGGGATATCCATGTCAACCATCGCTGCGCGTGGAACTTCGCGGGGTATTGGTCGATCAACAGTCTGCGTGTCTTCCAGGACCCAGGTGTCCTTCGAGCCACCGCCCTGACTGGAGTTCACGACGAGGCTTCCCTCGGGCAGGGCGACGCGGCTCAGGCCACCGGGCAGCACGTAGACGTTGGTGCCGTCGTTCACCGCAAAGGGACGCAGATCAACGTGGCGAGGCTTGATGACGCCGTCTTCAACCACAGTTGGGTAAGTCGAGAAGCGCACGACCGGCTGCGCGATCCACGAACGTGGATCTGCCTTGATCGCTGCGATAGCACCGACGAGTTCCTTCTCAGTTGCTGAAGGTCCCATCACTAAGCCGTAGCCACCTGAGCCATCGGCCGGCTTCACCACCATGCTCTCGATGTTGTGAATCACGTGGTCACGCTGATCGGGATCACTGAGGTCATAGGTGTCGACGTTTGGAAGGATCGGCTCTTCGTTGAGGTAGTAGCGCATCAGCGCGGGCACATATGGATACACGGCCTTGTCATCGGCGACGCCATTGCCAATTGCATTCGCAATACCAACGTGACCAGCACGCGCAACGTTGATGAGACCAGGAACCCCGAGCACTGAATCAGGGCGAAGGTGAACTGGATCGAGGTAGTCGTCATCGATGCGTCGGTATACGACATCAATAACCTGTGGCCCCGCAGTTGTGCGCATCCATACTCGGCCATCCCTGCAGTAGAGATCGCGGCCTTCGACGAGTTCAACGCCCATGTGACGTGCAAGGAAAGCGTGCTCATAGTGAGCGGAGTTGTGCACGCCCGGTGTAAGCACGACGACGGTTGGATCGATCACGTCTTCGGGAGCCGAGGCTCGCAGAGCTTCGAGCAAGCGCTCTGGGTATTCGTTGATGGAGCGCACCCGGTGCTTGGCGAACACCTCAGGGAGCACGTGCGCGAGAGTTCGCCGATTTTCAAGGACGTACGAAACACCGGAAGGATTGCGCAGGTTGTCTTCGAGCACGCGAAAGATCCCATGCTCATCACGGATCAGGTCGATGCCCGAAACGTGAATCCGCACATTATTGGCGGGCTTGACCCCCCAGGCCTGACGATGAAAGTGGTTCGAGCTGGTGACCAAGGTGCGCGGAATGACGTGGTCGTGCAGCACTTGGCCTTCGCCGTAAACGTCAGCGAGAAAGAGCTCAAGAGTGCGCAGACGCTGGATGACACCAGCTTCGATGCTCTGCCATTCGGTCGGGGTGATGATGCGCGGAACCAGATCCATGGGCAGTGGTCGCTCACGCTCGCCCAAAGTGAAAGTTATGCCGTGGCGGTCCAGGTAGGAGTCACGTTGACGAGCGCGCTCGGCAAGTCCCTGTGGTCCCAGTTCTTCCAAGGTGTTGAACAGGGCACGATGTGTGGACCTCGGTATTCCGCCCTCGAGCATCTCATCGAATGGGGCCGAAACTGTTGCCACTGACATCACACCTCCCGCTGCTCGTGCCTCGAGCCCGGACAGGCCGGGTTCTTCCATCACACTAGGTGACGGGTGTTTCAGGAAGGTTGCCTCGATCAATACCAGAATGTTTCGCGAGTGCGGGAATTACTCGGCTCAATGATTCAGCCGGACTGCGCCCTATTCTCGGTGTGTGGACGAGCAAGCCAGCCCTTATCGCGAGGTCATGAAACTGGCCATTGCGGAAGCAAAGCAGACGACGATTTCGGGCGATTTGCCTATTGGCGCGCTTGTTCTCGATGAGTCCGGCGCGGTCATAGCCCGAGCTGGAAATCGTCGGGAGGCAACCCAGGATCCAACTGCTCATGCTGAGGTGCTGGCTCTGCGGGCTGCGGCAGAAGTCCGGGGTGATTGGCATCTTGATGGCTGTACCTTGATCGTGACCCTTGAGCCGTGCCCCATGTGTGCAGGAGCAGCCGTTCTCGCCCGAGTTCAGCGCATCGTCTTCGGCGCCTGGAATGAGGAGTACGGAGCCTGCGGTTCGCATTGGGATCTGCCCAGAGATCGCCGTTTGAACCATCGCCCCGAAGTGGTCAGTGGAGTACTAGCCCTCGAATGTGGCAATCTGGTGCGCGATTTCATGGCGCAGGTTCGAATTCAGGAGGGTTCATGAGCGGAATGCGTGAGGGTGTGGTTCGGATCGCACCTCGCCGACGTCGCCGACGCCCGATTTGGCAGATCGTTGGGATGTTCGTGATCGCGGCGGTCGTAGTGGTCGCCTTGCTGTTGCTCGTAGTCAAGATGTTCAACGGCAACTCCGAACCAGATGCTTCGGCAACTCCGAACCCCTCGCCCTGCGTCACTTTGATGGTGTCGCCCGCCGAGTCGCTTCCGACAGTGGCTCGAGTACGCGTCAATGTCTACAACGCGACCCAGACCCCTGGTCTTGCCGGGGGCACGGCTGAGGTGCTGCGCGCGCGCGGATTCGCGGTGCGCGATGTCGGCAATGCTGTCGGCAAGCGTCAGGTCGCAAGCGTTGGTGAGATTCGCTACGGGCCCAAGGGCAAGCCTTCGGCCGAGTTGCTCGCCTACTATTTCCCGGGCGTAACGCTGATCCCCGATGGCCGCAGCAAACGCGTGGTTGATGTACTGCTCGGGGAACAGTTCACGGCTGTGCTTGATGATGCAACTGTGGCAGCGACCAAGGCCTCGCCCACTCCGAGCCCGTCTGGACCAGGCTGCGCGACCGATCGTGCAACGAGTCCGGCCCTGGCTAGCTGACGACGAAGTCCGCCTCAGTCTCGGTTGCTCCACCCTCAACAATCAGGCTCCAGGTTCCGTCGAAGTTCATATCGAGAGTTAGATCGCCCTTCTTGCCTGCGGCAATCTCAACCTCGCCGGCTACGGATCCATCAGGGCGCTTGACCTCGAAATTGCGCTTGGCACCAGCTGAGTTCGTCACCTCGAATTCAATGCGCTCCTCGACGAGCGCGCTCTGACCTGCAAGACCGGTCAGGGTGTCCGAGGAGTCGATCCCGAGATCGATGGCCCGCACAGGTGAAGCAGTCGCGATCGGAGCCGCGGTCTGGTCCCCGGTCACCGTGAGCACTGTGCGGATGCCATCACCAGTCTGACCCGGCTTGCAGGCGATCTCGTAGGCGCCCGGAGCAAGATTCGCACTCATGTCGCGGGCGACTCCCGGCCCGATGTTCTCGACTTCGGAGACGACTGTCGTGAACGCATCCCCATTCTGTCCGTAGACGTAGACCTCGGTGACCTCGTTGCCGGAGTTGGTGACAGTGAAATCGATCGGTCCGGAAGCCACCGTCGCCTGATCGAGCGAGCACTCGGTATCTGTTGCTGTCACGGCGATGGTCGTCGCACTGGCAGGCGCAGGTCCCTCATCGCTATTGGCACTGCAAGCGGCCAACAGCATCGCAGGTACGACGAGGGCCAGGATCGTGGTGGACTTCAATGAAACAAACATTCTTCCTCCGGGGGTGATAGGGGGCTTGGGCGCAAGATGATCTGAGGGATCAACGCTCAGTAGCAGTTGACGGCATGCTGACTTGCGGTGCGGGCTCTTGCTTGACCCGAGGCTTGCGGAAGAACAGATACATCACAGGGATCACGTAGGCGAACCAGACAAGCAGTTCAAGCACTGAAGGTGCGGCCGAGAGGTTGAAGATGCCCTTGACCAGAGTTCCGTACCAACTGGCTGGTGGAAGGATTCCGGTAGCGTCGAAGGCCAAGTTGTCCAGCCCAGGCACGATGCCGGCCTCTTGGAGATCATGAACCGCGTAGGCAAGAACACCAGCGGCAACAACGACCAAGGCAGCTCCGGTGTACGTGAAGAACTTCGCAAGGTTGATCTTCAATGCCCCACGGTAGAACAGATACCCAAGGACAACAGCCGTGGCCAGGCCCAGGGTCGCGCCCGCGATTGGGGAGAAACCGGATCCGGTCGACTGCACTGCGGCCCAGATGAACAAGGAGGTCTCCAAGCCCTCGCGGGCCACCGCAATGAACGCCACGACTGCGATGGCGTAGGGGCCGATGCCGAGGGCATTGTCCAGACGACCATGGAGTTCACCACGGATATTGCGTGCGGTCTTCTTCATCCAGAAGACCATCCACGTCACGAAACCCACCGCGATGATGCTCATGAAGCCTCCGAAGGCCTCCTGTGTCTGGAATGACATGTTGGCCGAACTGAAGGTGAGCGCGGCTCCAAAGCTGAAGCTCAGCGCAAGCGCCAGTCCGATACCGATCCACACTGGCAGGAGCGCGTCGCGCCGTTCGGTCTTGACGAGGTAGGCGATCAGAATGCTCACCACGAGGGCGGCTTCGATGCCCTCGCGCAATCCGATGAGGTAGTTGGCGAACATGGGACCCTTCGTCGACCGGTTTAGTTAGGTAAGGCGAGCCTAACCTAGACGGCGAATGCAGTTCTGTCCAACCTTAGGCTCCGGCGAGCCGAAAACATATGGCGGTGGCGGTGGGATTTGAACCCACGGTGAGGTTACCCCCACACACGCTTTCGAGGCGTGCTCCTTTGGCCGCTCGGACACGCCACCGCGGACGAGGGTACAAGCACAAAAGAGGGCACAGAAACGTGCCCTCTTCGTCGCGGCGGAGGATAGGGGATTTGAACCCCTGAGGGGTTTCCCCCAACCCGCTTTCCAAGCGAGCGCCATAGGCCACTAGGCGAATCCTCCGCGGGCGAGCGTACTCACCACCAGGTTCGCCGAAGCCGTTGGCTGCCTCTACAGTTGGGGCGACCCCTCGTGCGGCGGTATCCCGCTTAACTCCCCCAGGGCCGGAAGGCAGCAAGGGCAGGCAGGCTCTATCGGGTGTGCGAGGGGTCCCTTCTTTGGCACATTAGGGTGGCCAGCGTGTCCATGGCCTTGTACCGCACCTACCGCCCGGCCAGTCTGGACGAGGTCGTTGGCCAAGAGCATGTGACCGGTCCTTTGCGCCGCGCACTTGAGCACAATCGCACCCATCACGCCTACTTATTTGCTGGTCCTCGCGGCTGTGGCAAGACGTCGACAGCTCGGATCATGGCCCGCTCCTTGAACTGCGAGCAAGGTCCCACTCCTGATCCGTGCGGGGTTTGCAACAGTTGCCTGGATCTGGCTCCCAATGGTCCGGGATCAATCGATGTCATCGAACTCGATGCGGCAAGCCACGGTGGCGTTGAGGACACCCGCGATCTGCGTGAGCGCGCGATGTTCGCGCCAGTCTCCTCCCGCTACAAGGTCTACATCATTGATGAGGCCCACATGGTTACGTCTGCTGGCTTCAACGCACTCCTGAAACTCGTTGAGGAGCCGCCACCGCATGTGCGATTCATCTTTGCCACCACTGAGGTCGACAAGGTGTTGCCGACCATTCGCTCGCGCACGCACAACTACACCTTTCGCTTGGTCTCAACGCGCGAACTGCAGACGCATCTGGCAAAGATCTGCGAAGCCGAAGGTGTGGCCGCTGATGTGAATGCACTCGCACTCATTGCACGCGCTGGTGCGGGAAGTGTTCGCGACAGTCTGTCAATCCTCGGACAGGTCATTGCGGGTGCAGGCGATGAAGGTGTTACCTACGCGGACACCGTGATGCAACTCGGCATGACCGACATGACGCTGCTGGATGAAACGGTCGATGCACTGATCGCTCGCGATGGGGCACGGTTATTCGGCGTGATAGAACGAGTGATGGACGCAGGCCATGAGCCGCGCAGATTCGTCAGCGATCTCCTTGAACGCCTGCGCGATCTGATTGTGCTTCAGCATGTTCCCGATGCGGCGGAAACCGCCTTGATTGATGGGCCTGATCAGCAGATCGCTCGCGAGATCGAGCAGTCGAAGATCATTGGCCCGACTGAGCTTTCCCGTGCTGCTGATGTCGTGAACGAAGCGCTGAGCGAGTTGAAAGGTGCCACTGCACCGCGACTTCAGCTTGAATTGATGTGCGCCCGGCTGCTGCTGCCTGCGATCGATGCCGACGAACGAGGCCTTGCAACGCGACTTGATCAGCTTGAGCGTCGCCTCGCGAGCGCTCCTGCCGACGCGGCTGCGGTGCACATCAAAGAATCAACTGCGCCAAGCGGACTTCCTGCCGCACGCCGACTTTCAGATGTTGCTCCTTCGACAGCTGATGTCATCGAGACTGAAGTCGAAGTACATACGAAGCCCGCACCAGATGTTGTCGCGTCGCCTGAACCAAATGCAGCAGCACTCGAAACACCGGTTGCAGCGCAAGCTCCTTCGCCTGCCGCGAAGGCTCCGCGAAGCGTGCCCAAGCCGACAGCCGCGGCAGCAGCGAAGCCCGCTGCGCCGGTGCAAGCGCAAACAGCGGATTCGGCAAGCGATCTACCTCCCATCGCTGACTTCGCCACGATGTGGCCAGCGGTGCTCGACGCAACAAAGTCCTATTCGCGGGTTGCCTGGATGCTCTTCAGCGCCTCGCAGCCGCTTACCATCAGCGATGGCACTCTGGCGATCGGCGTGACGAATGCTGGTCAGGTCAACAACGCGCGAGCCAGCGGCCACGATGAAAGGATGCGTCAGGCGATTCTTGATGTCATGAAAGTCGATGTCCGCATCGACGTCGTGCTTGATCCCAAGGCGATTGCGCCAACAGTCAAGGGTGCTGCGACTTCTCCGGCACAGAGCGCGGAGCCTGATAGCCCGAGCATGGATGATGAGAATCAGGCAGAGGAAACCGGCGTTGATCTGGCCATCCGCGCCCTGGGTGCCACGCAAATCGGGGAGATCGAGCACTGATGTACGAGGGCATCATTCAAGATCTCATCGACGAGCTCGGTCGCCTTCCCGGGGTCGGGCCCAAGAGTGCTCAACGCATTGCCTTTCATATCTTGGCCGCGGAACCAACTGACGTATACCGGCTGGCTGATGCCTTGCGCGAGGTCAAAGACAAGGTGCGCTTCTGCTCGATATGCGGCAATGTCGCTGAAGAGTCAGAATGCCGTATCTGCCGCGATCCGCGTCGTGATCACACCGCGCTGTGTGTGGTCGAGGAGCCCAAGGATGTGGTCGCAATTGAGAAGACCCGCGAATTCAAGGGTCGCTACCACGTCCTAGGTGGTGCGATCAGTCCGATCGACGGAGTCGGTCCCGATGATCTGCGTATCCGCGAGTTGATGATTCGGCTCGCAGATGGCGCGATCACCGAAGTCATCTTGGCTACCGATCCGAACCTCGAAGGCGAAGCCACCGCTACCTATCTGGCGCGACTCATTGCTCCGATTGGTGTTGCTGTTTCACGGCTGGCCAGTGGTTTGCCCGTCGGCGGCGATCTTGAGTACGCAGACGAAGTAACTCTCGGTCGGGCATTCGAAGGCCGCCGCCGCGTCTAGTTCGGAACTGCATTACTTCACGCTCACCGGCACAGCCAGGGAGGAGCCTGTCCCCACTTGTGTGGTGGCCGACGAAGCACACTTGTAGGAGCCGCGCGGCAAGCCGCTCACCCATGCGTCGCCTCCAACACCTGCCACCTCTACCTCGCCTGTGTGCACCGCACCAGTCGAGGACAGACAGTCCACCACCCACTTTGACACCGCGGATCCATTTCCTGTTGCGGCTGAAACGCGGAAGTAGACCTCATGTGCGTCCACTTGGACGGCCCGCACGACGATTCCCGGATCAGGTACGGCAGCCGGAGATGCCGTGATCGGTGGCGACACCGCTGAGTTTCCGCCGATAGTGCCAGCCAGGGCCGCCACTTTGTAGACGGCGCCGTTGCTGAGACCGTCAACACGGCATTGGAGAGTCGCTAACGGAGCGACACAGTTGAACACTCGTCCCGACGCTGAATTGATGACCGACGCTGTTGCGCCCGTCATCGGAAGGGAGACCGAGCCAGCGGAAAAGGTGAGCAGAAGAGCAGTGTTGAGCGGGGTAGCAACGACCACCGGAGACCCAGTAGGTGGGCCGACAGGTGGGATCGCGCCATGTGAAAGCAGAAAGTCGTAGGTCGCTGACACTCGCGTGTAGACCCCTGAAGTACCAGTCGCGCAGTCAGCACCCCAAGAGACGATCCCGACCAAGCGTGCGGCGGTGCCTGATCCGCCGACGAGCGGTCCACCGGAATCGCCTTGACAGGTGTCCACCTGCACGCCAGCCGAGACTCCGGCAGCGCAGAGCATCACCGCAGGGTCGACGTCCGCACGAGTCCAGCCTTCGAATCTCACGCCCGACAGCATGTAGTCGCGCCCGTTTCCGCAGTTGGAAAGGGGAAAGACCACCATCGCTGCCTGGCGAAGCAAGGGCGGGTACTTGTCTGTAGTTGCCGAGGTGCTTCCCCATCCGGCTGTTGTCACGTGGGCACCACTCAAGGTCAGCGCCGGCGCATCGACCGGGGACACTGCCAGGAGCGGTGGCACATCAGTGACAGGCGTCGCGAGAGTCAGCACGGCGATGTCGGCCGCTGAATCGTTCACCAAGTAGGCGGGATTCGCTGCCACGGCTGAGAGACGCACTAAGCGCATCGGCTGGTTGAGGTCAAAGCCAAAGCCGACGACCAACTCCTTGGGGCTCGAGGCCGTATGAGCCCCGTCTTCCACGACGCAGTGCGCGGCCGTCACGACCGTGGTGGGTGAGGTCAAAGTCCCCGCACAGAATTGAGAGTCATAGGCCGGCCGGCCGGTAAGGACATCAGCACTCAGCAGCGCGACGAGGAATCTGAAGTCGTCAGTAGCCGGAACTCCGTGGATGATTCTCGGTTGACGAGCGATATCCATCGGCGCGGCCGACGCCACTGCAACCGACGCTATTCCGACCGATGCCATGGCGCAGCAGACGAGCCCGACCGTGAAGTGCACGAGACGACTTGGCATCTGCACCTTACAAAGACTCGACATGGTGGCTTGCGAATCTACTCGTGGGAGAACGGGGAAGCCACAGGCTTGACCTTGACCTTGCGGCACTACGACGCAATTGGACTGCTCAAGCCCGTGGGCACATCAATGAATGGCTATCGCTCGTACGCTGACGCCGAATTGCTCCGGTTACAGCAGATCCTTGCGTTCAAAGAGTTGGGTCTTGCGCTCGCCGACATTGGCGCGATCTTGGATTCCAGCGTTGATCCGGAATCTGACGAAGCCCAAGCCAACGCCGAGTATCTGCTTGGGCTAGGCGAGCTCTATGTGGCCGATGAACGATTCGCAGCGAACTATGGTGGCAAGCACGGAGCTGAGTTCGTCTCGACGACCCTGCGCCACTACGTCGATGCCAGCATTCGGAGCGATCAAGGCTGAAATCACCAAGGCCAAAAGGTCACGCGCGCGAAGGTAGACTTTCCCATCGTGTCCTTGATCGTTCAGAAATTCGGCGGTTCGAGCGTTGCTGATGCATCAGGCATCAAGCGCGTGGCTCGTCGCATCGTGCATGCAAAACGGGCCGGCAACGACGTCGTCGTTGTGGTCTCAGCGATGGGCGACACCACGGATGAATTGCTTGCGCTTGCGAATCAGGTCTCTGACGGCCCTCCTGGCCGCGAGCTCGACATGCTGCTGACCGCCGGAGAGCGGATTTCGATGGCTCTCTTGGCCATGGCCATCGCTGATCTTGGAGCCGATGCTCGTTCGTACACCGGCTCGCAGGCTGGCCTGATCACTGACGCCGCTCATGGGTCCGCTCGCATCGTTGGTGTGACCCCAGGCAGGATTCAGGAGGCCATCGCTGACGGGGCCATCCCCATTGTCGCCGGTTTCCAGGGTGTCTCCCAGTCAACCAAGGACGTCACCACTCTTGGCCGCGGTGGTTCTGACACCACGGCTGTGGCTCTCGCCGTCGCCCTGAATGCCTCCGTCTGCGAGATCTATACCGACGTCGACGGAGTGTTCAGCGCCGATCCGCGCATCGTGCCGGCCGCGCGCAAGGTGCCATTCATTACCTACGAGGAAATGCTCGAGTTGGCTGCCGTTGGCGCCAAGGTGCTGCATGTGCGATGTGTGGAGTATGCGCGCCGCGGCAACCTCCCCATTCATGTCCGCTCCTCCTTTTCGACCCATGAAGGCACCTACGTGCTTTCCCCAGAAGCCATCGCGACCGCTATTGCAGAAGGAAGAGCCATGGAACAGCCGATCATTTCCGGAGCCGCCGCCGACGTGAACGACGCGAAGATCACGGTGATCGGTGTGCCGGATAAGCCTGGCGAGGCCGCAGTGATCTTCCGCGCGCTCGCTGACGCAAGTATCAACGTCGACATGATCGTGCAGAACGTCTCTGCTGCAGCCACTGGCCGTACCGATGTGACCTTCACTTGCGCGCAGGGTTCTTCAGTGACGGCGAAGAAAGCTTTGGAAGCACAGCGAGCCTCGATTGGTTACGAGGAATTGCTGGTTGACGATCAGATCGCCAAGGTCTCACTCGTGGGTGCAGGCATGCGTTCGAACCCAGGAGTTTCGGCGACTTTCTTCTCCGCGCTGGCTGATGCGAATATCAACGTGCAGATGATTTCGACTTCTGAAATCCGCATTTCAGTTGTCACGAGCGTTGCCGATGCCAGCCGTGCAGTGCAGGCATTGCACACCGCCTTTGGCCTTGATGTCGACGGCGAAGCTGTTGTGTATGGCGGGACCGGAAGATGAGTCGCGGTCTGCACGTCGCCGTGGTCGGAGCTACCGGCCAGGTGGGCACTGTCATGCGTCGGCTGTTGGAAGAACGCGAATTTCCGATCGAGCGCATTCGATATATGGCCTCTGCTCGTTCAGCGGGCAGCACCCTGCCGTGGCGCGGCCAGGACATCGTCATCGAAGATGCCGAGACGGCTGATCTCAGTGGCATTGACATTGCACTGTTCTCGGCAGGTGGATCAACTTCAAAGGCCCTCGCCCCAAAGTTTGCAGCGGCCGGCGCAGTCGTGATCGACAACTCCTCTGCTTGGCGGATGGATCCCGATGTGCCGTTGGTCGTCAGCGAAGTCAATCCGCAGGCAATCAAGGAGATGCGCAAGGGGATCATCGCCAACCCGAACTGCACCACGATGGCTGCAATGCCAATGCTGCAAGCCCTCCATGCGGCTGCGGGCCTGCATCGTCTCGTGATCAGCACTTACCAAGCAGTTTCTGGCAGCGGGCTTACTGGTGTTGAAGAGCTTGCCTCGCAAGTGCGGGCCGCTGTCGACCAGGACTTTGAAGGCTTGACCCACGATGGTGGAGCTGTGAAGTTCCCGGATCCGCAGAAATACGTTGCGCCTATTGCCTTTGACGTCATTCCGTTCGCCGGAAACTTGGTGGCCGACGGGTCACTTGAGACCGATGAAGAACAGAAGCTGCGCAATGAGAGCCGCAAGATTCTGGGCATCCCTGAGTTGCTCGTTTCCGGAACCTGCGTGCGCGTCCCAGTGTTCACCGGCCACTCATTGTCGATCAATGCTGAGTTCGATCGCGCGATCACTGTTGACGAAGCAACCAGTGTGCTCAGCCATGCCCCTGGCGTGGAACTCGTAGACGTTCCTACTCCTTTGAAAGCAGCAGGCACGGATCCGTCATTGGTTGGGCGCATACGCCAGGATCAATCCGTTGCCGATGATCATGGTCTGGTGTTATTCGTGAGCAATGACAATCTACGCAAGGGAGCCGCATTGAATGCGGTCCAGGTTGCAGAGTTGGTCGCGGCTGATCTCTAGTCGCTCTCTGCGGCTCTGCTAGCGCACTTTCTTTTGCGCTTCCAGTGACTCGATGCTCTTCAGCACTCGAGCTGTTCGAGTCCCTTCCTTCTTTGCGTCCTCGACCCAGCGCACGTACTCACGCTGATTGGTGAAGGACAGTGTCGTGAAGAAGTCTTTCGCCATCTTGTTCTTCTGCAGTGCCTTGGCGAGATCGTCCGGCACTTCCACCTCGCGTGGTTCTGCGTCGACCTTCAGGCCAATAGTGATGCGCTCTCCAGCCTTGACGCCTGCTGCCTCCCGATTCTCGGCACTGACAGGAATCATGTAGCGACCGTTGTACGGCGCGATGGTCGTGCGGTAGGAGTGCTTATTGATCGTCACCACTACGGGAACCCGCTTGCCTGCATTGAGGGATTCGACCACCTCGGCTGGCACGGTGATCCCGGTCGCAGTCTTGCCGGCAAGTTCAAGTTCTGCTTGGAAGTTCATGGCTGAATCCAAGCACTTTTCCGCCACGGAAGAGCCGGGCGGGAGATCGACGGGGGAGACAACCTCCCGCCCTCGTATTGAACAATATGTTGTAAGCGGCCGAAAGCAGAGATGTTTACTTCACTATTTCTCTGGCTTCAGCAATACATCAACGGACTCTCCCGAATCGGGATCGTCGTAGGTGAAGGTGATGTTCTGACCCTTGCGCTTGAAGTTGCGAGCCCCCGGATACTCAGCGGTTATGGCAGCAACGTAGGCCGCAGGAAGTTCCATTGGGCAAGGGTAGATGAATGCTCAGAGTGCGCGATCAATGCCGCGCTGAGCCTCGCGGCGGGCAACTGGTGCGATATTGGGATGCTCGTTCACGAAAGCTTGAACTTCACTGGGCCAGTAGGCGCTCGCATCGCGTAGCGCCCAACCAATTGCCTTAGCAATCCAGAACTCGCGATCAGTGACGTGCACCTCGCACATCGCGAACAGCAGTTCCAGATCAGTGTCCTGCTTATTGCCGCGCTGGTGTTGGATCGCAGCCCTGGCAAGCCAGATATCTGAGGACTCCAACCATTGCCACATGGTGGAGACAAGTTCAGGGTAGGTGTTGACCAGGGGCGTGATGATTGAGGATCCCAGGCTATCCACGGTGTCCCACCAGGGCTTGGTGCTCACCAGATGCCTGACTGGATCTTCGAGAAATTCAGCAGAAAGGGCCCCGCGATGCCAATCGAAGGCGTCAGTTGCCGCGTACTGGAACTCGCGCGCTGGCAGTTCCCACATCGCTTGTACGAATTGCGCGAGCTCGAACTCGTTGAGCGCTGGCAATGACTTCCAAGCCGCCTTGAGAGCAACTCGGCGTGCTGGGGTGCGAATGCCCAGGTAGGGAGCAACATCCTTCATGTAGCGAGTCATGCCCGCGGCGTATTCCACATTTGCCAGCGGAAGCAACGCCTGCTTCGTCGCCTTAACCCAGACTCGGTGTGTCATATCCGAAAGCTGCGTAGTCGCCGGCATAAGCCTTGGACACTTTGTCGAGTAATTCAGACGTGTAGTGCTCGTTCATGTGTGATGCAGCGTTGGTCGCCTTGCGACAGAAGAACTCTTCCTTCAGATCAGGGGTGTCAGTGAGCTTGCCGAGTTGATCCCAAGACTGTTCAAGCTGCTCTAGATGAATCAGCGCATTGAATTTGATCAAGTCGAAGCCGATCTGATCCGTCTGGCGTCGCCAGTGTGGGTCCTGTTGCCGCGAGGGCAGTGTGGTCACGACATCGATGAAGTCAGCAAAGGTGATGTCCTTCGGCTCTGCTGGAGCCCGACCCTGTTCCTTGAGAATTTCAAAGATCGGCTCGCTCTGCTGCAGACCTTGGGTGATTTTCTCCAGCCATCCCGATAGCAATCGCGATGCGGGTTCGCGCACCACGGCAAAGCGCTGAAATTTGCGGCTCGTCAGTACTTCTTCGAGTTCGGCCGGAGGTATTTGATAGGGCTTCACGAAGGGGGTTGCCAGTTTGCGGTTGTGCGGGTTGCCTTGAATTTGCTCTACCAAGGAGTCGCTGAAACGCGAGGCTTCCAAACCACCCAGAGTCGATTTCATGGTGCCGCAGCCGGCTTTGGGCACCTCGAAATAGACGTACTTGTTGACCAGCGAAATATGGGTGTGCAAATTGATCGAGCGCCAGCCCATCGACTGCACGAAACGACCCGTCACCTTGCCCAGGTCATTGGGTGAGGGACGACGGTTCATATCGTCGGCCTCCTCTTGAATATCGGGGGCCGACTCCGCGTCGGCCCCCGATTCAGTGTCGGGGTGGCGGGATTCGAACCCACGACCTCTTCGTCCCGAACGAAGCACGCTACCAAGCTGCGCCACACCCCGAAGAACGAGCGGAGTCTAACGGAGCGCGGACGACCAAGGGGCGGTCAGGGTGAGCAAGGTTGCCTCAGGTCGACAGGCAAATCGGAACGGTGCGTAAGGCGAACAGCCGCATCCGGCGGACACATGCAGCGGCGCGCTCTTCAGTAGGCCGTCGGCGTCTTGGAACGTATAGGTCGATAGTCCGCGAGCTGCCTTGCGATCCAGATCGCAGTTGGTGACGATGGCTCCATATCCCGGTATGCGTAATTGACCGCCATGCGTGTGACCGGCGAGAACGAGGTCAGCGCCGTCACCGACAAATCCATTGAGCACTCGCGTGTAGGGCGCATGAACAACACCGATTGAGAGATCTGCAGCGGGATCAAAAGGCCCGGCCACCTCCTCGTATCGATCGCGACTGATGTGGGGGTCATCAACGCCACGAAGTTCGAGCGCGCGGCCATCGGCCTTCACGGTGGCCGATTGATTTGTGAGGTTATGCCAGCCCATGTCCGTGAGTCCGTCAATGAGGTCCTGCCAAGGCAGCATTGGTCGCCGTGGTTCGCGTTGGGTCGGCTTCTTGAAGTAGAGGAATGGGTTCAGCAGTCGCGGTGCGAAGTAATCGTTGCTGCCCAGTACGAATGCTCCTGGCAGATCCAGCAGCGGATCCAGGCTGTCGAGCACATGCGGGATGGCATCGACATCGGCTAGAAAATCGCCGGTGACCACGACGAGATCGGGCTCGAGATCACGCAAGGACCGCAACCACAGATGCTTCTTGGTCTGGCCAGGCACGAAGTGCATGTCCGACAGATGCAAAATTCGAAGGTCTGGTTGCCCAAGAGGGAGCACGGTTGCTTCGACTCGGCGAACTGTGAAGTTCTGCGTTTCCCAATAGGCATAGCCCAAGCCAGCAGCGCCCAACGCTGCTGTGCCGATCACCGCCTTGCCAATGCCCATGGGTCGATGGTGACACCCCAAGGCCATTCCCAGCAATTGCGCGGTAGGCAACAATGCCAACATGACCGCACTCAAAGCCCAGTTGCAGGCGAATCTCACTATTGCCATGAAGGCAAGGGATCAACTGACCGCCTCCACCCTGCGGATGGCGCTGACCGCCGTCACCAATGAGGAGGTCTCCGGCAAGCAGGCTCGGGTGCTGAGTGACGACGAGGTGTTGACGGTGCTGGGCAAGGAGGCCAAGAAGCGCCGTGAGGCGGTTGAGGCCTACGGCGCGGCGCAGCGTCCCGATCTGGCTGCAAAGGAGCGCGATGAGCTCGGTGTGCTCGAGGCCTATCTGCCCGAGGGGCTCAGCGCAGACGAGGTGCAGGCCATCATCGATACCGCCGTTGCACAGGCCGCTGGCGATGGATTGACCGGTGGCGCGGCGATGGGAGCGGTGATGAAGTTGGTGCAACCCCAGGTCAAAGGCCGGGCTGATGGCGGCGCGGTGGCGGCAGGGGTGAAGGCAGCCCTCGGGCTTGGCTGAGCCAGGCTGATTCCTCCACTTAGCTCTACCGAATAGCTCTTTATAGCTATAAATAAATAGTCCTTATGAACCTATTCTTGGTCTCGTCATCTGCGTAACGTCACCGCCATACCTGAGAGCCCGATCGCTACAAATCAGATGATCAACGAGCAAAAGGGGTTCGACTTATGACCTTCGACACCGACTGGGCAGCACAAGCAGCATGCCGGACAGCAGATCCAGACACATTGTTCGTGCAAGGTGCAGCTCAGAATCGAGCGAAGGCCATTTGCTCCGGATGCATTGTTCGCACCGAATGTCTCGCCGACGCCCTGGATAACCGCGTTGAGTTCGGCGTATGGGGCGGGATGACCGAGCGTGAGCGTCGCGCCCTGCTGCGTCGCCGACCCAATGTTGCCTCCTGGCGTCTGCTCCTGCAGAACGCAAGTGAGGATTTCGCTCGCCAGACGCCGCTTGCGGCGCGCGTCTCTTAATACGCAGCGAGCAATTCGCCGATCTGGCGAAGCCCTTCGAGGTCGTGTACGTCCTGCGCCAATTCCGGAACGGTTGTGATCGGTACCTGCGCGTGCGCTGATGTAAATCTTGCAGCAAGCAATTGCTGACGTTGCATCGTTGCCGCGCGATCCGCATGCAATCGCAGGAGCGATGCCACTAGTCGGCTGCTCGCATCGCCCTCAGACAAACCCTCTGCGGCCGCCAGTGCCTGTTCACGTGACACCTTGGGCAGGCTGAGTTCTTGAACGCGATTGAGCACCAGACCTGCCAACGGCATTGCATCGGCGTGCAGTCGCTCGACGAAATACGAGGCTTCTCGCAAGGCGTCGGCTTCCGGCGCGGCAACCACGACGAACGAAGTCCCCGAATCCTTCAATAGCGCATACGTGGAGTCGGCACGTTCGCGGAAGCCACCGAAGGTCGTATCGATTGCGGCAACGAAAGAACCGACGTCGTTGAGCACTTGAGAGCCGAGAATTTTCGACAGCACACTGGTGAAGAAACCGAATCCGACTGACGCGAGTCTTCCCAGCCCCTTGCCCGCTCCGCGTGCCGGTGCTGACAGCACTCGGATGAATCGTCCGTCCAGAAATGAGCCTAAACGTGCTGGGGCATCAAGGAAATCCAGTGCGGTGCGCGAAGGTGGAGTGTCGACGACGATCAGATCCCAACTTCGATCCGCTTGTGCTTGCGCATGCAGTTGCCCAAGCTTTTCCATCGCCATGTACTCCTGAGTGCCGGCGAATGAAGAGGACAAGGATTGATAGAACGGGTTCTCCAGGATGGCTTGCGCGCGCTCAGCGTCAGCGTGCCTCTCGACAACATCGTCGAAGGTCCGCTTCATGTCCAACATCATCGCGTCCAGACTTCCGCCCGCTGTGGTGTCGACGCCCTCAACTGGTCGAGGGGTGTTGTCCAATTCGGCGATACCCATCGCCTGCGCAAGCCTGCGTGCTGGATCAATCGTGAGTACGCAGACCTTGCGGCCACTTTCGGCTGCGCGTAATGCGATCGCTGCGGCAGTCGTGGTCTTTCCGACTCCCCCAGATCCGGTGCAAACAATGATGTGCACTCTGGGGTCGCGAAGGAGCGCATCGAGATCCAGCACTGGTGCGGCCGGAACGAAGGCACTCATTGGATGCCCTCTTCAAACATGGTTTCGGCCAAGGCGTACAGCTCACCTAGCGCAACGCCTTGGGCAAGGTAGGGGAGCGTGAAGACTGGAAGTTCGAGTTCGACGATGCGCTCCTGTTCGCGGGCCTCCAGATCTGTTCGGCGGACATGGTCAAGTGCCTCTTGCATGAGACCGGATGCGATCTCACTAGCCGGTTGGCGAATGCCGGCGGCAACTGCGAGTTCACCGATCTTGGCTTTGGGCAAAGTGCCCTTGCGCACGCGAGCGCTTTGGCGTTCATCGAGTAACGGAGTTCTCATCATGTTGACGAACACCGCGCCAACGGGCAGCTTCGCCGCCCGAAGTTCGGCGATGCCGTCGATGGTCTCCTGAACTGGCATCTCTTCCAGCAGAGTCACGAGATGCACGGCCGTCTGTGGTGAGCCGATGACTCCCATCACCATCTCGGCGTGACGATGTATTGGTCCGGTCTTGGCCAGTGCCGACACCTGCGAGGTGACGTTGAGGAATTGCGCGATTCGGCCGGTAGGCGGGGCGTCGATCACGACATGGTCGTAGGCATTGGACGCGCGCTTGGTCTTGCGTCGAACGACCTCGCAAGCCTTGCCAGTGAGCAGCACGTCGCGCAGGCCCGGAGCCAGGGTGGTGGCAAAATCGATCGCCCCCATCTTGCGCATCGCCGAACCAGCTCGACCAAGGTTGTAGAAACTCGCGAGGTAATCGACCAAGGCCTCGTCGGCATCCACGGCAAGGGCCCACACCTCACCGTCTCCCGGTGCGATGGCAATCCGACGTTCTTGATAAGGCAGGGGCGCAGTGTCGAAGAGCTGGGCGATGCCCTGACGGCCCTCGACCTCCATCAGCAAGGTGCGCTTGCCGTTGCGCGCCAGACACATGGCCAGCGCAGCTGCCACGGTGGTCTTGCCCGCGCCACCCTTGCCTGACACGACATGCAGCGCCGTGCCAGACCAGTTGACCATCCGGCCAGCGTAATCCGAGACGGCAGTCGCCCACCTCCTCGATGCGGCTAGGGTCTGGAGCATGACCAAATGGGAGTACGTCACTGTGCCGCTTCTCGTTCACGCGACCAAGCAGATCCTCGACAACTGGGGCCTTGATGGCTGGGAACTTGTGCAGGTAGTGCCCGGTCCCAACACCGATCAGTTGGTCGCCTATCTCAAGCGTCCGATTGCTGCAGCCTGAGATGACGGTCGAGAGTCGCCTCGCCGAAATCGGCTTGACTGTCCCGGAGATCGCTGCGCCAGTGGCCTCATATGTGCCAGCCGTGCGTAGTGGGAATCTGGTGTTCACCTCGGGGCAGTTGCCAATGCTCAATGGCGAAATCCCGATGACTGGCAAGGTTGGCGCCGAAGTCACCCCTGACGAAGCCGCCGAGCTCGCAAAGATCTGTGCCCTCAATGCGATTGCTGCGGTAAAGGGTCTGATTGGTGATCTCGAAATGGTCGTCCGCGTGGTCAAGGTGACGGGTTTTGTTGCCAGCGCTCCCGGCTTCACGTCACAGCCCATCGTTGTCAATGGAGCAAGTGCCGTCCTCGGACAGGCCTTCGGCGATGCGGGCGTTCATGCTCGCTCGTCACTTGGAGTCGCTTCGCTGCCGCTGGACGCACCTGTCGAGGTCGAGCTCATTGTTGAGGTTCTTGGCTCGTGAGTGATCTTCCCGATGCCGCCCTTGAGCGTGCTCGAGAACTCGCCACCGGAAAGGCAAATTGGGAACCCGTGACACCGCGCTCGGCCGCCACGGTGCTGTTGCTGCGTGAGACCGATGCTGGTCTGCAGACCTACATGATGAAGCGGGCACGCACGATGGCCTTTGCGGCCAGCGCCTACGTGTTCCCTGGTGGTCGCCTGGATCCTGAGGATCTTGACCAAGGTGCCTTGCTTCCTGACGAGGCCTTTGACTTCCCTGCCCTGGCTGCACGATTGAGCACCGATGAGCGCGAGGCCCGCGGATTGCTGGTCTGCGCCGCCCGGGAACTCCAAGAGGAAGCGGGAGTCGTCGTCGATCCACGCTCACTCGTAGTGATCGACCACTGGGTGACACCGGAGTGGGAGAAGCTGCGTTACGACGTTCGCTTCTTCGTCGCCTATCTGCCCGATGGCGAAGATCCGCAACCGCGAGGCACTGAAGCCGTTGAAGCGAGGTGGTTGGCACCGTCGGAAGCCATTCGTGAAGCCGACGCCGGAGAAATTCTGCTGATGGCACCAACGCGTGCTGCTCTTGAGCATTTGCTCGAGCATTCGCAGATCGCCAATCTCATTGAGGCTGCGCATGCCCGCGAAATCGTCCCGCGCATGGATCGATTGCATGTGCATGAGGATGGTTCAACAAGTTTCGCGATCGTGCACGATCGCACCGGAGAGATTCTGACCAGCAATCGTCCGGCGCCACCACCAGAGACAAGCAGGCCAGCATGAGTGGTCGTCCACTGCCGTTCCTTGGCTCGCGCGCTTCTTGGGAGGGCGGGTCAGTCACTGATAGTGCAGTCTGCGTCCTTGCCCACAATCCGAATGTGATGACTCTGGACGGCACCAACACTTGGCTGCTGCATGTACCTGGCTCGCGCAAGTGCATCGTGATTGATCCAGGTCCTGATGAGAAGGGCCACTTCGAAGCGATCTTGGCTGCGGCTGAACTGCGTGATGCACAGATCGGTGCAGTGCTGCTCACCCATCGCCATTTGGATCATTCAGCAGGCGCGAAATCGCTTGCGGAACGAACAAAGACCTACGTGCGCTCGGCCGATCCAGAATTCCGACTTGGTGCCGAAGGTCTTGAGACTGGCGATGTCATCCTCGTTGATCAAACTGAATTACGCGTGGTCTCCACACCAGGGCATTCCAGTGACAGCGTGAGTTTTCTGATGTCGCATGACAATACGATGCTCACCGGCGACACAGTGCTGGGCCGTGGTACTGCCGTGATCTCCGCGCCAGATGGCAATGTCGCTGCCTATCTCGACAGTCTGCTGCGCATGCGCGAAGCCGTTGCCGAGAACGAGGTTGGCATGCTCTTGCCCGGTCACGGCCCGGCGTTGAATGCTCCTGACGACATTCTCAATGGCTACTACGAACACAGAGTCGCTCGGCTTGAACAGGTTCGCGTTGCGACGACCACTGGGCTGCGCACCTCTGATGAGGTGCTTGACGAGGTGTACTCCAGCACTCCGGAGAAACTCCGCACGGCCGCTCTGCAATCAGTGAAAGCTCAGTTATTGCACTTGCAGAGTCTGGGTCAGTTCACCACTGACGAAGATCTAACGAGCCCGCCGACCAAGCCGCTCGACGTCGAGGATTAGCACCTGACGAGACTCAAGGCGTAACCAACCGCGTTGAGCAAAATCAGCGAGCGCCTTGTTCACGGTTTCGCGCGAGGCACCCACGAGTTGCGCAAGCTCTTCTTGGGTCATGTCGTGAGTGACCATCAAGCCCTCGGGTGTGATGGTGCCGAACTTCTCGCCGAGATCCATCAGCGCTTTGGCAACACGACCGGGTACATCGGAGAAGACGAGATCTGCCATTGCCTCGTTGGTACGACGCAAGCGTCGTGCGAGAGCCTGCAGTAGTGCTGTGGCAACCTCGGGGCGCCCGGCAAGCCATGGACCAAGCTGATCATGGCCGAGACCAAGGACCACAGCATCTGTGAGCGCAGTGGCCGTGGAGGTGCGCTGGCCCGGATCAAACAAGCTGAGTTCACCGAACATCTCAGCGGGCCCGAGCACTGCAAGAAGTGACTCGCGACCATCGACGGAGGTCTGACCGAGCTTGACCTTGCCATCGACGATGACGTACATCCGGTCGCCGAGCTCACCCTCGGCAAAGAGGACTTCTCCCTTGACGACGGTGCGTTCCACGAGTGAGGCACGCAGAGCCGTTGCACCCTCAATATCAAGCGCTGCGAACAGCGGGGCACTCATCACGGTTTTGTCCACCCGCACATTCTGACGCATCGCCCGCCGACCCGGTACACGGCTGGCCAGGAACCGGACGCATACGCTGTCTGGGTGGTGGAGCTGGCAACACAAAAGCGGCGATTTCGTGCTGTTTTCCGTGCCCTTGAGGAGCAATACCCCGATGTGAGGTGTGAATTGGATTTCACGAGCCCACTGGAATTGCTCGCAGCTACTGTGCTGAGTGCCCAGTGCACCGATGTCCGGGTCAACAAGGTGACCCCTGCACTGTTTGCACGGTATTGCTCGGCAGCCGATTTTGCAGCAGCGGATCGAGTTGAAATTGAGGGAATCATCCGCTCAACGGGATTCTTCAGAACCAAGGCGGCAACCTTGCAAGCGCTGGGGCAACAACTCGAAGAGCGTTTCGATGGTGAGGTCCCCAGAACTCTGAAGGAACTTGTCACGCTGCCCGGAGTGGGTCGCAAGACGGCGAATGTGGTGCTCGGGGAAGGTTTTGGTCTACCCGGAATCACCGTTGACACTCACTTGGGACGAATCGCTCGACGGCTTGGATGGACGACCCACGCGGATCCGGTGAAGGTCGAGCGCGACCTGATGGTGCTGTGGCCCAAGAAGGACTGGACCAAGGCCTCGCAGTTGGTGATCTGGCATGGTCGACGTCGCTGTCACGCCATTCGCCCAGCCTGTGGGGCCTGCACCCTTGCCCGCTGGTGCCCTTCATACGGCGAAGGGCCAACTGATCCCAAGATCGCTGCCAAACTCGTGCGCACTGCGGGACGTGGCTAGTGACTCTGGTCGACTGGGTGCTCATCGGTGCAGTCGTCGTCTTTGCCTGGGCTGGATGGCGTCAGGGCTTTGTTGCCGGGATGCTTTCCTTTGCTGGCTTCCTTGGCGGCGGCCTGCTTGCGGCATTCCTGCTGCCAGAAGTGATCTCTGCACGGGTCAGCGAAGGCGTGATGCGTGCCGTCATCCTGATGGGCGCAATCCTGCTTTCCGCACTGCTGGGGCAGGCTTTGACTTCCATATTCGGCCGTTGGCTGCGCGATGCCATCACCTGGCAACCAGCAAGGCTGGTCGACAACATCCTTGGCGCTGCGCTCAATGTGCTTGCGCTCGCAGTGATGATCTGGATCTTGGCGAGCGCCATTGCGATGCTGCCGCGAACTGAGGCGACATCAATGATTCAGCAGTCCAAGGTGGTCACCACCTTGGATGCGATCGTTCCGGATCAGGTGCGTGATGCCTTCATTCACCTGCGTGATGCGGTTGGCGAGGGTGCGCTGCCGCGAGTCTTCTCAACATTGGCTGAAATTGTCGGCCCCGAAGTCTCTGCGCCCGATGACTCACTCGTGAAATCACCGGTCATTCAGCAGTCATCGAGTTCCGTTGCTCGCGTTGTTGGTCTAGCACCGGAGTGCAGAACCAGTCTTTCTGGCTCAGGTTTCTTTGTCGGCGAAGGCTTCGTCCTGACCAATGCCCACGTCGTTGCTGGAGTCACTGAACCTGAAGTGCAAGTGGGTGGGCAGCGATGGCCGGCATCGGTTGTCTACTTCGATCCGAAACTCGATGTGGCAGCCCTGCGTATCGACGCGATCTCCGTGCCCGCATTGGCTTTGCGCACGGCTCCACCTGAATCCGGTTCTGACGCGGTTGCGATTGGCTATCCCGGTGGTGGCGACTTGCAGATACTGCCAGCGCGGATCCGGACACTCGTCAATGCCCGCGGCGATGACATCTATGGCAAGTCCGGAGTGCAACGACAGGTGATCACCTTCAGGGGCAATGTGATCCCTGGAGATTCGGGCGGTCCTCTTCTGGCCCCGGACGGCGCCGTGCTCGGCATGGTGTTTGGTTCTGGCATTGGCGATGCAAGCACGGGCTTCGCCATAGCCTCTAGTGAACTGAAGCCAGCAATCGTGTCTGGCAGCAAGGCGCGGGAAGCCGTGAACACCGGCAGTTGTGTCGTGCGCGAGTAGTACTCAACTCTCGAGTGCCCGATGGCCCGGCAGCGTCGGAAGCCAAGTCAGCAAAAGCTTGTTCACTGCTTCTGGAATTTCCTCGTGCGGGAAATGACCGCTGGGGAGTTCATGCCATTCATAGGTGTTCGTGCACCAGGCATCGCTTCCCCGACTCGTGCGCGCCAGGCACATCGGATCGTGAGCACCTTGGATATGCAGTACCGGGCAAGCGACTGGCTGGTTCATTGCTGAGTAGAAGCGTCGGCCATCTGCTCTAGGAAGCGAGCGGATGGCCCAGCGGTGATACTCGATTGAGGTGTGCGCAGTCGGCCAGCGACTGAACGCAGCGCGATAGACCTCGGATTGCTCGTCAACCCATGAGTCATCCGCCGACCATTTGCGCATCAGCTTCTCGATGCGAGCACCGTTGTGCTTGGCCAACTTGCGCTCTGGTAGCAAGGGGATTTGAAAACCCACTGCGTACATCAGCTGCTTCCATTGTCGGTGTTTCAGCACATTGCCGCGCAAGCTTCGAGGATGCGGCATTGCAATCGGGACGATGGCCTCAACGACTTCGGGATGCATCACTGACATCGCCCACGCAACCAGGCCACCCCAGCCGTGTCCGACGATGACCGCCCGCTCCTCACCCAAGCTGCGCGTCAGCCCGGCAATATCGGCAGCCAGAGTAAATGGGTCATAGCCGTGCGGCGGGTGGTCGGAACCGCCGTAGCCGCGCATGTCCACGGCGATGGCCCGGTAGCCAACAGCTGACAGCGCAGTGAGTTGCTGACGCCAAGTCCACCAGAAGGTTGGAAAGCCGTGCAGGAGAATTACGGCTGGGCCTTCACCCATCTCAACTACGTGAAATCGCGCGCCATTGGCAAAGACATCACGATGCTGCCAAGGTCCGGGCGCGCGGATGACGCGCTCAGCGAGCGCCACCTTTAGGAAGGTGTATCTGTTGGCGCGAACGCCTCTGAAGTTCTTGCCAGTTCACGAATCGCGAGTGCTGGCCCCTTGATCTTGCTTGCCTGATTTCTAGCGAGCAGCGCTGCGAGCACGGTGACGGCGAGCAACAACAGCGTGACAATGCCGAAGGCAGCCCAAGTCTGCAGGCCCAGTTGCACCAGGACGTAGACGATCGTGAAGAGCAGGAAGAGGAATACCAAGGGCGCCGAAATCAGGGCGACCAGCCCGAGGATGGTGGCGCTGGTCATTGCATTGCGCGAGGCCTTCATCTCTGCCTGCGCTAGAGCAAGTTGAGCCTTCGCGAGGCGCTTGGCATCACCTACGGTTTTGGTGACCAGATCCATGATGCTGGGTTGGGGACTGTCAGGCATGAGTTGAGGCTACCGGTCCTCGTCCGGCGCGACCATCTCAGTTGGAGAATCGCCACGAGCTAGTTGGTGATGGGCCAGCCCATGAATGGCCTTGCATGCTGATGAAAACCATCCCGATCACTAGTTCAGTTCAGAACCTGCGCCCAAGAATCGCGACTGTCCTTGCCGAAGGGTGTCAGTACGATCAGCCGAACGGACGAGCCGGAAGCGGAGTACGAGTAAATGACAGACACGGTCTCACTCGGCGCTTTGATCGCCGTGGTCTCTTTCGGGTTAGTCGTCGCGGTCCTGTCCAATCGCATAAGCAATTACACGCGGATTCCTGCACCCGCTCTCTTTCTTATCGCCGCAGCGATTCTGGGAGAGCTGATTCCCCAGCTTTCCCATATCACTATTCCAGTAGTTCAAGGCGCGGTGAGCGTTGCGCTAGTCCTCATCTTGTTCGACGGTGGCATGCACATCGGCTGGCGTCAGTTCCGTCGCAACGGGCGGGCGATCACGTGGCTCGGCGTTGTGGGCACGCTCGTCACGGCTGCCGCTCTCGCCATCCTGGTGCATTACGCGTTTGGCATGGAGTGGTTGCTCGCAATGCTGCTTGCCACAGCGCTAGCTCCAACTGACCCTGCGGTCGTCTTCTCTGTCTTGGGCAAGCGGGCGATCGGCGGACGTTCGGACGTACTCCTCGAAGGTGAGTCCGGGGCGAACGATCCAGTTGGCATTGCCTTGATGGTCGCTCTGCTTGCAGCGAGCACGGCGAGTTCCGGTTTTCAGGCCGTCGCTGAGGGCGCCTTTGAGTTTGTACTCCAGATGGGTGTGGGGTCATTGCTCGGCGTTTTGGGTGGATTGGCGCTGCGTTGGATGACGCAACGTGTGGCGCTGCCAAGTGAGGGCTTGTATTCGATTCGCACGCTGGCCGGTGCTGGGCTGATCTTTGGTGTTACGACCATCGCGCATGGGTCCGGTTTCTTGGCCGTCTTCATCGCCGGGATGGTGATGGCTGACGGCCGCGTGCCATTCAAACGAGAGATCCAGCGATTCCACTCCGCGCTTGCGAGTCTGGGCGAAATTGTCGCCTTTGCATTGCTTGGGCTCACGGTTGATGTCTCTTCACTGTTCAGCGGCAGTGAGTGGCTTGTGGGGCTTGCCATCGCAGTTGCACTGGCATTCGTGATCAGGCCGGTACTTGTCGGCCTCGTTCTCCTGCCGATCAGGCTTGCCAGGAACGAGCGCATCTTTGTGCTCTGGGCTGGGTTGAAGGGCGCGGTTCCGATATTGCTCGGCACCTACATCCTGAGTTCTGGCGTTGAAGATGCGGCATACGCGCGTGACCTGATCATCATCGTCGTCACGTTCTCCGTCATCTTCCAAGGCGGATCGATACCCGCCGTCACGAAATGGCTGAAATTAAGCCTGACGGAAGTGAATCCGCAGCCCTGGACGATGGGCGTGCGGTTTGAGAATGAACCCGGCGGATTGCTGCACTACAGCGTTGACGCTGGATCAATCGCTGACGGCTGCCGGGTTGAGAATCTGCCGATCGCCGACGAAGCCTGGTTGAGCGTTGTCACGCGGGCTGGCAGTCTGGTGCAGATTCGAGGGGAGACCGTGTTGCAGGCCGGTGACGAAGTGACATTGCTGGCGTCAGAGGACTCCACGATTGACCTGAAGTCTGTCTTCAAGTCCGAGGCTTAGAAAGACAGGCTGCGAGGGGTTAGTCCTCGCCCTTGCCCTGTGCAAGACCAGTTGAGATCAGGTTCATCACGGTTGGGTCCGCCAAGGTCGTCGCATCGCCGAGATCACGATGCTCTGCCACATCACGAAGCAGGCGGCGCATGATCTTCCCTGATCGAGTCTTCGGCAATTCAGCGACAATCAGGATTTGTCGAGGCTTGGCAATGGGACCGATCTCATGCGAGACGTGATTGCGCAGTTCCTGTATCAAGTCTGGGCCGTCTTCGGCGTCACCACGCAAAATTACGAAGGCAACAATACCTTGACCAGTGCGTTCATCTTCGGCACCGACGACTGCTGCTTCAGCGACCTTTGGATGAGACACCAGCGCTGACTCCACTTCGGTAGTGGAGATCCGGTGGCCTGAGATGTTCATGACGTCGTCAACTCGACCCAGGATCCAGATGGCGTTGTCGGAATCTAGCTTTGATCCATCACCGGCGAAGTAGACATTGGGCCAACGACTCCAGTAGGTCTCGACGTAGCGCTCGTTGTCGCCCCAGATACCTCGGAGCATTGCGGGCCAAGGCTCAGTCAGCACGAGGTACCCACCAGAGCCGGGTTCAACGGCAGCACCATGGTCATCGACCACTATTGCACTGATACCAGGAATGGGGCCCATTGCGGAGCCTGGCTTGCACACCGTGATGCCGGGCAGTGGAGCGATCATGATGCCGCCAGTTTCGGTTTGCCACCACGTATCAACGATCGGGCAATTGTTGCGTCCAATCACCTCGCGGTACCACATCCACGCTTCTGGATTGATGGGTTCGCCGACTGATCCGAGCACGCGCAGAGACGACAGGTCGTGACTTTGCGGCAATTCATCGCCCCACTTCATGCAGGTGCGGATTGCTGTTGGAGCCGTGTAGAGAATCGAGACTTTGTGGCGTTCAACGATGTCCCACCACCGGTCGCGCGCTGGCGTATCTGGCGTGCCTTCGTAGATGACCTGCGTGACGCGATTTGCGAGAGGTCCGTAGACAACGTACGAATGGCCAGTTACCCAACCAATATCTGCGGTGCACCAGTAGACATCGGTGTCGGGCTTGAGATCGAAGACCACCCGATGCGTGTAGGCGGCCTGCACGAGGTAGCCACCGGAGGTGTGCAAGATGCCCTTTGGGTTGCCGGTGGTACCAGAGGTGTAAAGAATGAAAAGCGGATGCTCGCTGTCGAAGGCCTCGGGTGCATGCACTTCTGGCTGCTCATCGACTACGTCGTGCCACCACAGATCGCGGCCCTGGACCCAATCAACATCGCCGCCCGTGCGCTTCACAACGATGACTTTGGCAACGGGACTAGGCGCGGCGATGGCTTCATCAACTGCGGGCTTGAGCGGCATTGCGGCTCCGCGCCGGTATTGACCGTCGGAGGTGATAACGAGCGAGGCCTGAGCGTCGCCAATGCGATTGCGAAGAGCGGTAGCGGAGAAGCCAGCGAAGACGACCGAGTGCGGTGCACCGATGCGGGCACACGCCAACATCGAGATGACGGCCTCCGGAATCATCGGAAGGTAGATCGCAACCCGATCGCCTGCCTTGATGCCAAGTGAGGTCAGGGCATTTGCTGTCTTGCTGACCTCGCGCAGCAGATCGGCGTAGGTCAGATCGCGACGATCCCCTGGCTCTCCTTCAAATCGCAGCGCGACCTGATCGCCGAAGCCATCTTCAACATGGCGATCAACACAGTTGTAGGAAACGTTGAGATGACCATCGACAAACCAATGCGCGAATGGCGCTTTCGACCAATCCAGCACAGCGCTGTAGGGCTGTTCCCAACTGATGTGTTGTGCCTGCTCGTCCCAGAAGCCCAATCGGTCGGCATCTGCGCTTTCAAAGATGCCTGGTTTGGCGTTGGCTTGTGCTGCAAATTCAGGTGACGGCGGAAAGCGCCGATCCTCGCTGGCCAGATTTGCAATGGTTTCGCTCATCTGAGTACCTAATCACGCTCAACAGGATCATGGGTGCTCCTGGGCTAGACCGTTACGGCGGCAGCACCCATCGCGCACGATGTAGCAAACCACAACAGCGACTCCGCTACACCGTCTGCGGTTCCAGATCCGTAGTTCTTGATCGCCTTCACGTAGGCAGGTCGACCCGCTTCAACGAATCCGTGTTCGGGAATGGTGAACAAGGAGGGATCCAGCCCGCGTTCAGCGAGCACACAGCGCACCAGGGCCCTGCCGATCAGACCAGAACCCCAAGCGAAAGGCCGCAACCACAAGATCTCGTTGTGAACCAGCCCTGCGGTGAGCAGGCCTGGCAGATCAGTCCTTCTGGTCACCAGACTCGCCATCGCCATCAAATGCGGTGCAAGGTCGATCGTTGGCGGAAGGCTTCCAATGCGGAGCGGATCATCGGCTTCATCGCTCGAGCGTGGCCGGCCCAGTGAGTCTGCCGGCTGAAATTCACTTGAAGTAATGGCATGCAGATGAGCGATGACCTGCAATGGCGCCTTGCCCCATGCATCGACCTGTCCGGGAATCGCTGCCGTGAGGCGCAGCGCACTGTCGAGCACCCGGCCCATCGGCGAGGTTTCTGCAACCACTACATCAGCACCGTCAATGGTTGCCGAAGCGTGCGCCCCGCGTTGAGCCGATGCGGCTGCCACTTCAGCAGCTGCAGCGCGAACGTCTCGCCGCCACAACACGGCATCGATGTCCTCGCGGGCTCCCAGCAGTGCTGCCGCGACATCTTTCCGCGCGAGAAGTTGGTCAAGGAACGCTGGTTGAAAGACCTGGCTCACGAGCGGTGACACTATCCCGAAGGATCAGGAGGGGCTTGTTGCGCGTGCGTAGCGACGAATCGCGTACCAGGCCAGGCCCAATGCGACGGCGCCAATGACCAGGCCGGAACTGGTGGCCGCGATTTGCTTTGAGTGAGATTTGAGTCCGACGGGTCGCGCGAAATCCATGATCGGCCACTCAGAATCGATTGCGGCCTCGCGAAGTGCGGCATCTGGGTTCACTGCCACTGGATGTCCGACTGCTCGCAGCATTGGCAGATCAGTCTGTGAATCGCTGTAGGCGTAGCAGTCGGCAAGGTCATAGCCGCGTTCAGCTGCAAGAGCGCGCATCGCTTCGGCTTTCTGCTCGCCATAGGCGTAGAACAGAATCTCGCCGGTATAGCGACCATGCTCGATTGCAACTTGAGTACCGATCGCCACATCGACGCCGAGTCGAGCACCGATGGGCTCCACCAGATCTGTGCCCGATGCAGAGAGAATCACGATCTCGTGACCGGCAGCGCGATGCTCGGCGATGAGATCCACGGCTTCTTGGTAGACCATCGGATCAATCACCGTGTCCAAAGTCTCGGCAACAATCGACCGAACCGTCTCGACGTCCCAGCCAATGACGAGATTGGAGACGTACGAGCGCATCTGAGCCATCAGGTCCTCGTCAGCACCTGAGGTGACGAAGACCAGCTGTGCGTAGGCACTGCGCAGCACTTCGCGCCGACCAATGAGCCCACCGCGGAAGAAGGGACGAGCGAATGCGAAGGCGCTCGACTTGGCCAGAATGGTCTTATCGAGGTCGAAGAAAGCTGCCGTCGACATGTATCCACGGTAACTCAGTCATCCACATCAACCAATTTGCTCCGGTGTGTCCACATGTCGTCCAGGCCATGAATATCTGTGCTTGCCCACCGGCGAGGGTCAGGCCATGGATGCAAGACCACTGCTGATCACCGCGAATCGACAACTCAGCGAGCACGTGCGAAGCCTCGCTGGCGCCGGTGGATTGGGCCTTGAAGTCGCCGAGAATGTGGAACACGCTCGCGCTGAATGGGATCTGCGCGAGCAGCTCCTCATTGGTGATGATCTTTGCGAGGCACTCATCGGTCTGCCCAAACGGCGAGCTGTGAGCATCCTGCGATGGCAGCCACTTCAGCAGGAAGATGCGCCTTCCAGAGCGTGGCAAGCGGCTCTTGCGCTCGGTGCCGAGCAGCTTGTCGAGTTGCCGGCGGCCGATGCATGGTTAGCCGAACTGCTCACTCGGCCGGCAGTTGCCCCTGGTGCTAAGGGTCGAGTGGTGATCGTCACCGGTGCATGTGGTGGCGCGGGTGCGTCAAGCTTGGCTGTTGGCTTGGCGGCTGCTGAACACCGGCTCGGCCGCAAAGCGCTGTTGGTCGATGGTGACTTCGCCGGCGGCGGTCTCGATCTCCTTCTCGGGGCTGAGGCGCAAGCGGGCACTCGTTGGTCTGAACTCACCAACCTCACGGGTCGATTGAACGCTGACAGTCTGCTGCCAAGCCTGCCCTCGCCGAGTGGAATTCCATTGGTATCAGCGAGCCGCGGCCCGTTCTTGCAGGCAACGTCGCAGGCGTGGGAGTCCATCCTGAATCTGGGCCAGCAGAACTTCGATTGCCTCATCGTGGATCTCCCGCGGGCCCAGGCGTTGAGTGTTGATCAGTGGTGGCCGACCCAGATCGCGGCCGAATTGTGGTGCGTGGTGCCCACGCGCATTCGCGCGATCGCAGCCGCTGCAATTTGCATTGAACATTGGGGCCAGACCTGGAGCAGTGTTCGAGTGATCGCGCGGCAGACTGATCGGGGTATCGCGACAAGCGATCTGAGCCGAGCGTTAGGCCAGCCGGTGCTCGGCACCCTTCCGCACGACAGTGCGGTCGCTGCGTCCGGTGAGTTGGGTGAAGTGAGCAGTGGTGCCTTTGCGAGGGCCTGTATGCAATTGGCTACCGAATTGCCAGTGTCATGAGACTGGCTGATCGCGTCCGATCTCGGTTGGTGATCAATCATTCTGAGACCTCACCCGCGGAGGTCTCGGCTGCACTTCTCGACGAAGGCATCGTTCTCGGCGAAGGAGCGCTGATGTCGCTCATTGCCGAGCTACGCCGTGAGTATCTCGGTGCTGGGCCGCTGGAGGCCCTGATCCATCAAGCTGATGTCACCGATGTATTGGTGAACGGACCGAACGAGGTGTGGATCGATCGCGGGCGCGGCATGGAGCGTGCTGCATTGACATTCTCAGGTGAGGAAGAGGTCCGTGCCCTCGCGCAGCGACTTGCCGCAAGTGTGAGTCGACGTCTTGATGAAGCCAGCCCCTTCGTTGATGCACGCTTGGAGTCCGGCATTCGGCTGCACGCCGTGCTCGCTCCCATTTCCCTCGATGGCACGCTGATCTCAATTCGCATCCCACGCGCTCGCGCGTTCACCTTGGACGATCTTGTCAGTTCTGGAAGCGTCGATGAAGAAGGCGCTGCATGGTTGCGAGCGGTCATCGACTCGCGAGTGGCCTTCCTCATCAGTGGCGGAACTGGTTCAGGCAAGACCACGATCCTTGGGGCTTTGCTTGGTCTCATGCCAACTCAGGAACGGCTGGTCATTGTCGAGGATTCTGCTGAGCTCCAACCCGATCATCCGCATGCCATTCGACTGCAGGCGCGCCCGGCGAACTTGGAAGGTGCCGGCGCGATCACTATGCAGAGTCTTGTTCGGCAAACCCTGCGCATGCGCCCCGATCGCATCGTGGTTGGCGAGGTTCGCGGTGCTGAAGTGATCGACTTGCTCACTGCCCTCAACACTGGCCATGAGGGTGGCTGCGGCACGATCCACGCCAACTCGGCTGCCGATGTGCCAGCACGCATCGAAGCCCTTGGCTTACAAGCCGGACTCGGACGCGAAGCCGTGCACGCATTGCTTGCTGCTGGACTGTCCGTCGTGATCCACCTCGCACGAGACTCAACTGGTCTGCGTGTAGTGCAAGGCGTTCATGTGCTTGTACTCGACGAGCACTCGCGTGTTCGCGCTCGCGCTGCGTTGATCAGAGTCGGTACGCGGCTTGAGCCTGGTGAAGGCATGCAGCAACTCTCTGAAGTCCTCGCGTCCAGTTCTCCACCGGCACACATCGCCTTGCAATGTTCAATCTGACCATTGGGGTCCTGGTCATGTTCGCTGTGCTCTTGGCCTGGCCCAGCGAGAGCATCCACCGACTCCACCAACTCAGTCTTCCGCGGGACTCCAGCTCTTCAGCCCCACTTGTGCAGGCCTTGCAGTCGCGCTTTTCCCAGTCTCGCCAGCGAGCAGCGCAATCGCATCGAGTCATCGATGCGCTGGCGAGTTTGGAAGCCGAACTGCAATCGGGCCAGGCGCCGGCCGTGGCACTATCGCGTTCAGCGGGAGTGCCGCCCGCCTGGCCAACTGCATTGGCCGCGTTACGGATTGGCGGGGATGTGGCTACCGCTCTTCACATCGACGCCGAGGTACAGCCGGTGCTGGGGCACTTGGCTGCCTGTTGGGAAGTCGCAGCACATACAGGAAGTGGATTGAGCCAGGCAGTAGCAATGTTGGCTGAGTCGGCTCGCACGCGGGAAGAGTTGGAAGCCACATTGAACGCCGAGCTCGCATCCCCGCGCGCAACCATGCGGGTGCTTTCGCTGCTTCCGGTCGTCGGCATTTTTATGGGTATCAGCCTGGGAGCCGACCCAATGGGTTGGTTGCTGGGTAACCCCATTGGACTGATGTGTGCCACTGGCGGCTTGCTGCTCACCGCCTCGGGATGGTTGTGGTCCAGACAACTCGTGCGCGCGGTGGAGCGGCAGTTGTGATTGCGTTAGCTGCTCTACTTGTGGCCGCTGCCTGTTGGCTGGTCATGTCCAAGCCGAGTCATGCTCGGCTGCGGTCGGTCGTCCGAAGCAATGAAAAGCTGAGGTCGAAGCAGCTCCCGGTGGCCGACCTGGCTGCCATCGCACTGGGCATCGGCATCGCTGTTCTGCTTGCTTCTTTCTGGGGCATTGTCCTGGGACTGCTTGCGGTCATCGTCACACGAAGGTTCACAAGCCGACTTGAGTCACGCCAGGCGCGCGACCGGCGAACGCAGCTCGAACGCCAACTGCCATCGGTGTGCGATCTTCTCGCCGCCACCCTTGCCTCTGGTGCGCCCTTGTTGTCCGCCCTGTCAGCTGTTGCAAGAGCCAGCGCTTATCCAGCTTCCGAAGATCTGCAGCGCGTGGCTGCGGCATTGAAATTTGGGGCTGCTCCTTCAAGTGCCTGGCGGGAGGCCGCACTAGGTCCTGAGTTCGCACGTGTCAGTGCGGCCTTTCAGCGTTCCGCGGTATCGGGGGCACCGATTGCTGAAGTCCTGAAAGCTGTCGCTCGTGATGAACGGCGCCGAAGGCAAACAACGGTTGAGATAGCTGCCCGATCCGCCGGGGTGCGTGCAGTGGCGCCGTTGGCCGCCTGCTTCTTGCCCGCTTTCGTATTGCTCGGGATCGTTCCCGTTGTTGCGTCGATGGCCATTGGCGTCTTTGCGAACTGATTCCTTCCCCAACTCCACGTGCATGTCTGACGACGTCCACAGCGGTAGTTCTCTTGATGCCGATGAAGGGCTGTAAGTCCCAGCCTTGGCCTCAGTCGGGCATGGGGCCTGACCTCGGGGGAGGACACACATGAACCAATTGATCCAGCGCTTGCGAAGTGATGAGCGCGGCATGACGACGGCCGAATACGCCGTCGGAACAGTGGCGGCTGCCGGTTTCGGCGGAATTCTCATCAAGGTGCTCACGAGTCCTGAAGTGCGCAATTTGATTTGGAAGGTCATCAGCAGCGCCTTGTCGGTCTTCTTCTAGATGTTCGCATTGCAAGGGTCGAGTCGGTCTCCTACCGGCTCGACCCAATGTGATCGCGGCAGCGCCATTGTTGAGACCGCACTGATGCTTCCGGTGCTGCTTTCTGTTGCCTCGCTGCTGCTTACTTCGATTGCAGTAGGCAGCACTGCGATCCATTTGGGCGACACCGCGCACGATCTTGCTCGTGCGCTCGCGCGTGGCGTGCCAGAGAATCAAGTGCTCGCCACGGCTGAGCAGCTTGCCCCAAACGCGCACGTTGCCGTAACTGCCGATAGTGGGCTCGTCGAAGTGACGGTGACTCAAGAGATCGACATTCCGGTGCCGCTCCTTGATCGCTTCAGTTTCACCATCGATCGTTCGGCAACTGTGCCGCAGGAGCTCACGTGACTCCGCGTGAACGAGGCAATGGCACGGTGCTCAGCCTTGGATTCATGTTCATGATTGCCGTAGCCGGGTTTCTCGTACTGGCTCAAGTACAAGCCGTGATGAAGACGCACGCCGTGCAAGGTGCAGCAGACTTGTCTGCCATTGCCGCAGCGCAAACTCCAGGTGATTCCTGCGCTGGCGCGCGTGCGATTGCCGCGGCCAATCAGGTGCGGCTAGTCGATTGCCGAACCGAGGGCACGGATTTCATCGTGCGCGTTGAATCCGATCTGCCAAGCCTTGTGATGGCAGTACTCAAATTCGTGCACGTGCAATCTGCGCCTATCCAAGCTTCGGCCAGAGCAGGGCCAGTCGAATCGCTACCTTCTCGGGAGAGTGATGGGGTTGGACTTGACTGAACCAGACGTCGACTGAAGAACGACAGAAATCTTGGTGCCTGGTTTTGAAACAAGCTTTGTCAGATTGGTGAACGTGAAGGCTCCGGCAGCGCTGACTGGGGGTACCAACGAAGTAGCCAGCCATCCCTTGAGGCAATTTGTGAAACTCTTGCCCGACTTCACAACGGTTGTGGTGAAGCACGGAATGAGCTGCTGCCCAGCGAGGCTCGGCGCAGTCCCGGACGCCTGAAAACGCTTGTGACCTCGCACGTAGACGCTCCCTTTGCTGGTGATGGTGATGCTGTCCGACACCGGTCCGGTAGCAACTCCAGCAGTGCCGCCCGCGCCGGCTACTCCCGCCTGCGTGCACAGGCTCTTGTCAGCACCACACAACAACCTCACTGGGCCTATGTCGAGGGAGAGGGTGCCCACTGGTAAGACACCAGTGCCATCCCACTTTTGGGCCCCGAGTGTCGGGCTTCCATTCCAAGCGGCGGGCGATCCCGACTTCGACATTGCGATGATGAAAGGCTCAACGCCGACGAAGAAGCAGCGCACGACGTCACCAGCCACATCGCAGCCGTTCAGCGTTGCGCCAGCGGTCCATTTGCGTACGCGGTTGTAGGCGTCGATGGTCTGAGTGGTGCCGTCGTACATCTGCACACCGATCAAGCCGTACGGCCCGGCGGTCCACAGGTACCAGAAGGTCGCGGAGATGCCCTGTCGCATGGAATCGACATACGTGCGAGCCAAATACATCGCACCGGTTGGGCCATCGAAATCCTGATCCGGGATTGCACCCGGGCCAGCGAGGCCGTAGTTGATCTCGGTGTCCCACACGGCCTTACTCAATGCGGCTGGATCGGCGCCAGTGGAATCGGACAACACTCCGCGCCAGGCATCGATGGCATCGAAGCGATTGACAGGAGTGGCATTGGCAGCTGGGTAGGTGTGAATCGTCCAGCCGTCGATCGGGTATCCCTTGGCCTTCAATGCTGCTGCGTAGGGCCCAAAGAAGGTCTTGACAGAATTGATCAAGCGAGTGGTGGTGGACGCGGCAAACACTGTGGTGCCGGGGCTGATTGCCTTGATCGCCGAGTTTGCGCGCTGAGTGAGATCGGCCATCTGCTCGGGAGTGCCGGTCCAGAAGGTCTTGAGATTCGCTTCATTCCAAGTTTCAATAGCTGCGATGCGACCGCTATAGCGTTGCATCAAGGCAGTGATGAAGTTGCCGTAGGTCGCAGGGTCAGCTGGAGCCGAAGCCGAACCCAGGCCCCATCGAGGGTCACCGTCTGCTGGATTTGCTGCGGCCCAGACAGGGGTCAGCCCAGCTACGTACAAGACCTTCGCACCAGCTGCCTGTGCCTGAGCAATCCGCTGATCAAGCACCGTCCACTGAAAGACGCCCGGTGCTGGATTCACGTCGCGCCAGGCAACGCCCATGTCCCACAGCCGGATGTAGCCAGCGGCAACTCCGGGCGCGGTAGTGACTTCTGGTGCCAAGCCGAGGCTGAACTGGTCAGGGGTGACATTGGTCGCGGCATTCGCGGGTGCCGACAATGGCGCGAGCAGCATGGTTGCTGAGGCCAGGAGGACCAGAGCGGAAATGCGCACGCGTGTACGACCAGTCAGTTTGCTCATGGCGCAGTCCTACCAGAGGCGTGAGGGATCACCGAATTTCCGGATGCATTGCTATCAAGTTGTTATCTAGGCCTCACGCAGGAGTTCCGTCAGGATTCGAATGGCAGCAAGTTTGTCGAGCGGGTGGTTGCCATTGCCGCACTTGGGGGATTGCACGCATGACGGGCAGCCATCACGGCATCGGCATTCGCGGATCAGATCGCGTGTTGCAGTAAGCCATGTTTGCGCAATATCGAAGCCGTGTTGCGCGAAGCCGGCTCCGCCGGGGTATCCGTCGTAGACGAACACCGTCGTCTGACCAGTGTCGATGTGCAGCGCTGTGGAGACTCCGCCAATGTCCCAGCGATCACACGTTGCGAAAAGTGGGAGCAAGGCGATGGATGCATGCTCGGCTGCGTGCACTGCACCGGGAATCTCGGTGACATCCGCTGCCGCGCACTGATCATCAGTCACCGTCCACCACGCCGCAGTCGTGACGAGTTCGCGCTCCGGCAGATCCAAACCCTGCTCGCCAAGATTCTCACCCGTGAGCACCCGACGTTTTTGAAAGCTCAGCACCTGACTTGTCACTTGCACTTGGCCGACGTTCATCGTTGCCGCACCCCAATTGCATGATTGTGTGGTGTGCAGGATGCGAATCTCGCCAATCTCGTGCGCGGTTGTCGTGTAGTCGACAGCCTCTTCGATGACAGACGCGACTGATTCGTCAAGATCTAAAGATGTGACCAGCGAGGTCACACCTTGATGCGCGTAAACCGCACCCGGATGCACGGTGCTGTGCGATGAGGCTTGATCAACCGTGCCGAGCAGTCGACCGGTGTTTTCTTCAACGATTCGAATGGGTGCACCACCTGTGCTGCGCAGATCTGCGAGGTCGCTCGCTCGATCTCTTCGCGTCCAATACCAACCATTGGCGCGCTTGCGCAGGAATCCTTGATCGGCAAGCTCTGCGAGCAAGGGCAGGGAGTTTGCTCCGAACCAGCGTTCGGCATCTTCGTCTGTCAAAGGAAGTTCCGAGGCAGCGGCACACAGATGAGGGCCGAGGATCACTGGATTTGTCGGGTCGAACACTGAGGCCTCTACTGGTGCGTCGAGAATTGATGACGGATGCTCGACGACGAAGGAATCCAAAGGATCTTCGCGGGCAATGAAGATGGCCAGGGCTGGATCATCGCCTCGTCCTGCCCGGCCGAATTGCTGCCACAGCGATGCGCGAGTCCCGGGCCAACCAGCAATCAGCACAGCATCAAGGCCGCTGATATCGATTCCCAGCTCAAGAGCATTGGTGGTCGCGAGCGCTCGAATGCGACCATCGCGCAAGGCTTCCTCAAGGGCGCGACGTTCCTCGGGTAGATAGCCACCTCTGTAGGAGGCGACGGTGTCGACGAGATCGGGATCTATTTCGCGCAAGAGATCGCGCGTCAGGGCGGCTACGCCTTCGGCTGCACGCCGACTGCGCACGAAGGCCAAGGTCTGCCGGCCGTCAGTTACGAGATCTGCTAGCAGATGTGCGGCCTCAGTTGTTGCTGTGCGGTGGGCCGTTTCGGGGCCATTCAAATCCAGCGGTTGCCACAACGCGATCGTTCGCTCGGGGGAAGGCGAAGCATCTTCAATGACCTCACGAACCGAATCACCGATCAGCCGCTTCAGCGCGGTAGCAGGTTCAGCGACTGTCGCTGAAGCAGCGAAGATCACCGGTTGGCTGCCCAGATGAGCGCAAATGCGGCGTAACCGTCGGATGACCGCTGAAACATGCGCTCCGAAAACTCCGCGGTACGCATGCGCTTCGTCGATGACGATGTACTCGAGGCGCTTCAGGAACGGTGCCCAGCGATCGTGATTGCCCAGCATTGAATGGTGGAGCAGGTCGGGATTGGTGAGGACGAGATTGGCATGGGACTGCGCCCAGATCCGCTCTTCGCGCGAGTTGTCCCCGTCGACTGTGGCGGCGCGCAGCCAAGGCAGCTCGCGTTCAGCGAAGGTCCGCAACTGATCATGGGCAAGTGCCTTTGTCGGCGCGATATAGAGGGCAGTGGCTCCTCGGCCATTTGCAGCTGTCAGCCCGGCATGAATCCCCGTGAGTATCGGCATCGAATACGCGAGCGACTTGCCAGAGGCAGTTCCGGTGGCCAGCACGACGTGATCGCCGCCAAAGGCTATTTCTGCCGCCTGCACTTGATGGAGCCAGGGCTGGAAGATGCCTGGATACGAGGCTCGAATCTCTTCGGGAAGCCATATCGGCCAGTCAGCAACAACTGCCTCGCGAGCGGGCCGCACTTCAATATGGCGCAGCCGATCCTCGCGGCCTTGTGCAAGCCGCGCTAGCATTCCGTCGACGCTTCTGCTCATTTTGTTCACCGTAGCGCTCTGGTGTGTCACCCTTTGGCCATGAGTTTCGAGGTCTCCGCCGAGATGCTTGGGAATGCGGCCGTGCTGACCGTCCATGGCGATGTGGATCTTGCAACAGCAGCCATCCTCGATTCGGCAATAGCCGACTCTTGGTCTCCTCCGGGCCGGCTCGTCATCGATGCAACGAGGATCGCATTCATGGATTCCACTGGTCTTGGGGTGCTCGTCAAGGCCGCCATTCAAGCTCGTGATGAGGGTGGCCAAGTCGCTATGGCTGGGGTGGGTTCCCGAGTCCAGAAGGTGCTTGCGATTACTGGGCTCGACGAGCACATTGCGATCTACGACACAGTGGCCGACGCGGTACGCAACACGTAGTTCGAACGAAACGGACAATTTCCCAATTCGGGGGGATTTCCGGCTCTGGCTGCATAGACTCCGCGCGATTCCCAGAACGTTCATGCACGTTTAGTCAGGAGACCCATGATTGAGCTCAGCGGAGGCAACTTGACGACCGTCGTCGTCGTTGCTGTCATCGCATTAGCTGCCCTGGTTGTGGCGGCAGTGCTGGTTCGCGAAGTCCTTGCAGCAGATGCAGGCACCCCGAAGATGCAGGAGATCGCAGCTGCGATTCAAGAGGGCGCATCGGCCTTCCTGAACCGTCAGTTCAAGACCCTGGCCGTCTTTGCTGTGGTCGTCTTCTTCGTTCTGTTCCTGCTTCCGGCAGAGACCACAAGCGAGCGCATCGGCCGAAGCATCTTCTTCCTGGTCGGCGCGACCTTCTCGGGTACCACCGGCTACATGGGCATGTGGCTCGCGGTTCGAGGCAATGTGCGCGTGGCAGCAGCCGCCAAGGATTCCGGTGAGCAGAAGGCAATGCGCATCGCCTTCCGCACTGGTGGTGTGGCTGGCATGTTCACCGTCGGCCTTGGCCTGTTCGGCGCCGCCGTCGTCGTGCTCGTATATAAGGGTGATGCTCCCAAGGTTCTTGAGGGCTTCGGCTTCGGTGCCGCGCTGCTCGCCATGTTCATGCGTGTCGGCGGTGGCATCTTCACCAAGGCAGCTGACGTCGGCGCTGACCTCGTCGGCAAGGTCGAGCAGGGCATCCCAGAAGACGACCCACGAAACGCAGCGACTATCGCGGACAACGTCGGTGACAACGTCGGTGACTGTGCAGGCATGGCCGCGGACCTCTTCGAGTCCTACGCCGTGACCTTGGTTGCCGCGCTGATCCTGGGCAAGGCCGCGTTCGGCTCACTCGGCCTGGTGTTCCCGCTCGTGGTTCCCGCAATCGGTGTGCTGACCGCCGTGGTCGGCATCTTCGCCGTGGCTCCTCGCCAGGGCGATCGCTCGGGCATGTCTGCAATCAACCGCGGATTCTTCATCTCTGCGGCGCTGTCATTGGTGTTGGTCATTGGCGCTGCGTTCGTCTGGATCCCAGCAACGTGGGAGCAACTCCTCACAACCTACGCACCTGCTGGCCTCGCCATTGATGCCATCACCAGCGCAAATGGCTTGAGCACCATTGGTCCGCGCGTTTACGTGGTTACCGCAGTGCTCATTGGCATTGTGCTCGCAGCGGTGATCCAGCAGCTCACGGCCTACTTCACTGAGACCAACCGTCGCCCGGTTGACGATGTCGCCAAGACCTCGCTCACCGGTCCGGCAACGGTCATCTTGTCCGGCATCTCGCTGGGTCTTGAATCAGCGGTGTACTCGGCGCTCATCATCGGTGCAGCGGTCTACGCGGCTTACCTCATTGGTGGCGGCGTTGTGATTCTGTCGCTGTTCGCCATCGCCCTTGCGGGTACTGGTCTGCTCACGACTGTTGGTGTCATCGTCTCGATGGACACCTTCGGCCCGGTCTCCGACAACGCGCAAGGCATCGCTGAGATGTCTGGCGAGATTCACGGCGAAGGCGCTGCAGTGCTGACTCGTCTCGATGCAGTCGGCAACTCCACTAAGGCCATCACCAAGGGGATTGCAATCGCCACTGCTGTGCTTGCCGCAACCGCACTGTTCGGTGCTTTCCGCGACACAGTGCAGGCGGCAACGGCAATTTCGGGGGCAAGCATCACCGACGTGTTCTCCAACTTGGAGTATCTCGGCATCCTCGACGTCGCTAGCCCCGCCAACCTCGTGGGCTTGATCATCGGTGCCTCTGTGGTGTTCTTGTTCTCCGGTCTGGCCATCAGCGCGGTATCTCGCGCTGCTGGCGCTGTGATCTACGAAGTGCGTCGCCAGTTCCGCGATCACCCGGGAATCATGGAAGGCACCGAGAAGCCGGAATACGCCAAGGTGGTCGACATCGTGACCCGCGATTCACAGCGTGAGCTCATCACCCCGGGCCTCCTCGCGGTGCTGACTCCCATTGCCGTGGGCTTCGGCCTCGGCATTGGCCCACTAGGCGCCTACCTTGCGGGAACCATTGCCACGGGCGTGCTCATGGCGGTGTTCCTGTCGAACTCCGGTGGTGCTTGGGACAACGCCAAGAAGTTCGTTGAAGACGGCAACCACGGCGGCAAGGGCTCTGAGGCTCACGCCGCAACGGTCATCGGCGACACCGTCGGCGATCCGTTCAAGGACACAGCTGGCCCAGCGATCAACCCGCTCATCAAGGTGATGAACCTGGTTGCGCTGTTGATTGCTCCGGGCGTTGTTGCCCTGAGCATCGGGTCGTCTGCAAATCCCGGTCTGCGTTGGGGGATCTCGCTCACCGCAGCAGTGATCGTGATCATCGCTGTTGTGATCAGCAAGCGTCGTCCGATCGCGGTCGGCGATGTTGAGGTGGCGTCCCGCCTCAACGCCTAGCTCAAGCGAAGCGACCCCGCACTCATCGCGAGTGCGGGGTCGTTCTTTGTTCAGTCAGGTCAGGACGACGATGCCAAGATCGCGTGCGGCCCGCACAAGTCGACGGTCCAAACTGGCCAGCGGTAACTGATGCTTGAGGCACAGCGCGATGTAACTGGCGTCGTAGACGGTGAGTCCAGTTTGGTGCGACAGCCTCATCAACTGATGCCCATTTGGATTCTCGAATTCAACGTGCAGTTCAGCCAGAGTCGTCAGGACTGATTCGGCCATCTCGCTTGTGAGTCGACTCCGAACCTGCCCCATGCGAAGGGCGGAGGCGATTTCATAGATCCAGATGGTCGGTGCCAGAACAGGCCCTTCTTCGATTCTCACCAGCAATGTGCTGGCTGCGCTGGAATCCTCGTCAGGCATGACGTAGGCGAGAGCAAGTGAGGCATCCAGGACCATCACGGGTAGCGGCGCCCCTCTTCGATCAAGTCCTTGATGGATTCGGGTCCGGGCTTGATGTGCTGTCTCATTTCGCGAAGCGCTGCGAGCGCCGCCACCGTGCGCGCACGTCGATCTTCGATGTTCGACAGGTAGGCCACCGGCACCCCGCGTTTGGTGATGATGACCTCCTCGCCGGCCGCAACTTTGTCCAAAAGCTCGGAAAGTTTGGTCTTGGCTTCGAATACGCCAACGGTGAGTGCCATAGGAACAGACTAGGTTGTTGGTTAAGTCGGATCAAGCCCTCATAGGGGTGGCCGAGATTTGACAGAAGGGTGTGGCTTAACGTCAGACTCCGCTCCGACTGAAGGGACCCGGGTGGCCAAGGACAAGACGCTAGTGATCGTTGAATCACCAGCGAAAGCCAAGAAGATTGCTGGATATCTTGGTGAGGACTACATCGTGATGGCCTCTGTTGGGCATATTCGCGATCTGGCGTCGAAGGCCTCAGACCTTCCCGAGGGTGAGCGCAAGCACTCCTGGTCCAAGCTCGCCGTCAATGTTGATGATGGCTATCGCCCCTATTACATCGTTCATCCGTCCAAGGCTCAGACCATTCGCGACCTCAAGGCCGCGCTGAAAGACGCCAAGGAGTTGCTGCTTGCAACTGATGAGGACCGCGAGGGCGAGGCCATCAGTTGGCACTTGCTCGAGGTGCTCAAGCCCAAGGTTCCGGTCCATCGCATGGTGTTCAACGAGATCACGCCGGAGGCCATCCGCGAGGCAGTCGCCAATCCGCGCGAACTCGACATGCAGTTGGTTGATGCGCAAGAAACGCGACGCATCGTCGATCGTCTCTACGGCTATCCAGTCTCCGAAGTGCTCTGGAAAAAGATCGGCCGCGACGCCAAATCAGCAGGCCGTGTCCAATCAGTTGCTGTCCGTTTGGTGGTTGACCGCGAGCGTGAGCGCATCGCCTTCAGCTCTGCTGGCTACTGGGATATCGACGCCATCTTCTCCCCAGAAGATTTCAAAGCGCGCCTGACCAGCCTTGATGGCACCCGCGTTGCCATTGGCAAGGACTTTGATCAGTCCGGTGCATTGAAAGCACAGGACAAGGTAACTCTGCTCGATGAAGCAAGTGCGGCAGCGTTGGCAAGTGGCTTGAAGAGCGTGAGTTTCACAGTGCGCTCAGTTGAGCAGAAGCCTTCGCAGCGCAAGCCTTCTGCACCATTCACCACTTCCACGATGCAGCAGGAAGCATCCAACCGACTGCGTTGGGGCGGGCAGCGCACCATGCGCATTGCACAGAGCTTGTATGAGAACGGCTACATCACGTACATGCGTACGGACTCGGTCAGTCTGTCGAGTCAGGCACTGAATGCAGCCCGAGTTCAGGTCACCGAGTTGTACGGACCAGAGTACGTCGAAGCCACTCCACGCACCTTCCCGAATAAGTCGAAGAATGCTCAAGAGGCGCACGAAGCCATTCGTCCAGCCGGCGATGCCTTCCAGACTCCTGACCAATTGCGACGCGAGTTGAACGCTGATGAGTTCGCGCTATACGACCTGATCTGGAAGCGCACCATTGCCTCGCAGATGGTCAACGCACGCGTGGCGACCACCACGGCGAAGATCGTTGGCACGGCAATTGATGGCCGCATCGCTGAGTTCACGGCATCGGGCACCGTTGTCGTCTTCCCCGGCTTCTACGCCGCGCTGAAAGATGTTCCTGAAGAAGGCAGCGAGAACGAGAACGAACTGCCTGCGTTGACCGAAGGGCAGATTGTTGATGCTCGCGAGCTGAATGCCATTGGCCACACGACGAGCCCACCAGCGCGCTTCACTGAAGCCAAGCTTGTGCAGCGTCTCGAAGAACTCGGTATTGGCCGTCCTTCAACTTACGCATCGATCATGACCACGATCATTGATCGCGGTTATGTATGGAAGAAGGGCGCAGCCCTTGTGCCGAGTTTCATCGCCTTCGCAGTGGTGCGCCTGCTCGAAGAGCACTTCGCCGAACTCGTCGACTATGACTTCACTGCGAACATGGAGAACCTGCTCGACCTCATCGCCCGTGGCGAGGCCAATCGCGTTGAGCAATTGCAGGCCTTCTGGCTGGGCGGCGATTCACTGGCTGGTCCTTTCCCAGGCATCAAGCCGCTGACTGAAGATCTCGGTGCCATCGATGCCCGCGGCATCGCCACGATGCCGATCAGGGGTACCGACGCGATGATCCGCGTGGGCCGCTACGGCGCTTATGTCGAGCGCGGCGAAGAACGAGCCAATATCCCAGTTGATCTTGCTCCTGACGAACTGACTGCCGAAAAGGCTGAACAGTTGCTGGCTGAGCCAACGGGCGACCGTGAGCTCGGCATTGACCCAGAAACTGGCCTCAACGTGATGGCGAAGTCGGGTCGATATGGCCCCTATGTCACAGAGGTCCTGCCAGAGGGTTCGCCGAAGTCGGCAAAGCCGGGCACTGCCTCACTTTTCAAGGACATGAACCTCAATGAGGTCACCCTGGACGACGCACTTCGTTTGTTGAGCCTGCCGCGCGTTATCGGCGTCGATCCTGAATCCAAGGAAGAGATCACCGTGCAGAACGGCCGCTACGGCCCGTACCTGCTGCGCGGCACAGACTCGCGTTCAATCGGTGGCGAAGAAGAGATCTTCACGATCACCCTCGATCAAGCCATCGCCTTGTATGCGCAGCCCAAACAGCGCCGTGGCCGCGGTCAAGCAGCCGAGCCCCTTCGCATCATTGGTGCCGACCCCACCACCAACTTGAACATCGTCGTTCGTGAGGGCCGATTTGGGCCGTACGTCACCGACGGCGAAACCAATGCTTCGCTGCGCACTGCCGATGATCCGATGACGGTCACTGCCGAACGTGCATCTGACCTGCTCTCTGAGCGTCGGGCCAAGGAAGCCTTGGAAGGCAAGCCGGTCAAGCGCACGGCCAAGAGGGCCGCAAAGAAAGCGCCAGCGAAGAAGACTGCTGCCAAGAAGGCCGCTGCGCGCAAGCCGATTGACCGCAACCTCACTACCCGCACGGTGAAGAAGGCGGCATCCAAGCGGGCTGCTGCCAAGAAGACTGTTGCGAAAAAAGTAGCGGTCTAGGAATACAGTCGGCCATGTTCATCGTTCTGGAAGGGCCCGATGGTTCCGGAAAATCCACCCAGACGCGATTGCTTGTTGAGCACCTGAGAAGTCGCGGCCGTGAAGTGGTGCAAACTCGCGAGCCAGGTGGCACCCCAGCAGCCGAGGCAATTCGTGCGCTCGTGCTGAACCCGGAGTTCGCCGGCCTTGATGACCGCACCGAAGCCTTGTTGTTCGCCGCAGCCAGAGCCGAGCATGCTGCTCAAGTGATTCGCCCAGCCCTGCAGCGCGGGGAGATCGTGGTCTGTGATCGCTACATCGATTCTTCAGTTGCGTATCAAGGCGTAGGTCGATCGCTCGGGATTGATCGCATCCGCGAACTCAGTTCGTGGGCCACCACTGACCTGCTGCCAGATCTGACACTTGTGCTCGACCTTGATGCAGCTGAAGGCATGGCTCGTGTTGGCGAACGCGATCGACTCGAACTCGAACCGCAGGAGTACCACGACCGAGTGCGTCGGGCCTTTGTTGAACTCGCGATTCACGATCCTGAGCGTTACCGCGTGGTCAGCGCTGTCGGCTCTATTCAAGAAGTGGCTCAACGCATTCGGCTGGCTGTCGATGAGTTCATCGCTGGAGTGCCGGCATGAGTGCACCCATCTGGCTAGTGCTGATTGGTCAGGAAGAGGTCGTGACCAAACTTGAACGAGCCGTGCACGACGCGGAGTTGATGACTCGGGGTGAATCAGGGCCCGCGATGACTCACGCTTGGTTGTTCACTGGTCCACCCGGTTCTGGTCGCTCGAACGCGGCAACGAGCTTTGCTGCTGCGCTGGTTTGTATCGAGGGCGGCTGCGGTGAATGCCAGGCGTGCCGCAATGCGTCAACAGGGGGTCATCCCGATGTCGACATCGTGCGCCCTCAAGGTCTGAGCTACGGAGTCGACGAGGCCCGCGATCTGATCAAGCAGGCTGCGATGTCACCGACGATGAGCCAATGGCATGTGGTTGTGGTTGAGGATGCTGACCGGCTGACGGATCAGGCCGTCAACGTCTTGCTCAAGGCAATCGAGGAACCACCGCCGCACACGGTCTGGATTCTGTGTGCACCGAGTGCTGAAGACGTACTGCCGACGATCCTTTCGCGCACCCGTCAGGTGGTGCTGAGAACCCCGCCGACCAAGGTCGTGATGGAAGCGCTGATCGATCGCTATGGCGTGGATGCAGCGGTCGCTTCGTTCGCAGCGCGCGCATCCCAAGGCCACATCGGCCGCGCGAGAGCATTAGCCACAGACGAGCACACCAGATTGCGCCGACACGAAGTGCTGCGCATTCCGATGCAGCTGCACGATCTTCCGGCCTGCTTCACCCACGCAGCGAATCTGCTGGAAGCCGCGAACCTCGATGCCAAGTCGATCACTGACCCGCTCGATGAGCATGAGCAGTCGCAATTGCGCAAGGCGTTCGGTGCAGATTCGGATATGCGACTCAAGGGCCAACTCAAGAGATCACTCGACAGTTCGATGAAGCAACTAGAGGCCCAGCAGAAGCGCCGCCGCACGCGCACGATCCGTGATCAGGTTGATCGCGCTCTCGTTGATCTGCTTGGCCTCTACCGAGACGTATTGCTGATTCAGACTAGTGCTGACATCGCATTGATCAATGAAGAAATGCGGCCGGCTCTTTCGCAACTCGCCTCTCAAACTGAACAGCAGGACACCGGACGTCGATTGCTCGCTGTGAACTACACGCGCAAGCAGATCGATGCCAACGTCACCCCACTCATTGCCCTTGAAGCGCTGATGGTTGAGCTGAAGGATCCTTGGCTTCGTGTCGCTTCATAAGTCACGAGTCGCGATTACAGTTGCGCTCGCACTGGCCCTGCTCGCAGGCTGCAGCAACCCCACCGCAACGGAGCCGATCCCAGCGCCATCAAGCACGAGTGCAATACCCGCTAATCTGAAGCAGTACTACGGCCAAGAAGCAAAGTGGGTCGATTGTGGTGGGGCTCAATGCACCAACGTGAAGGTGCCGCTCAATTACGCCGATCCAGCAGGTGAGACGTTCTCGCTGGCCGTCACCAAGGTCCCAGCTACGGGTCAATCACTCGGATCGCTCTTCGTGAATCCGGGTGGCCCAGGCGGCAGCGGCTTCGACTATGCAAAATCGGCGAGTTTGAGTTTGTCCGACGCAGTCACTAAGCACTACGACATTGTCGGTGTTGATCCACGTGGGGTATCCAAGAGTGACCCGATCTACTGCCTCACCGACCAGCAGCGCGATGAGGTAGCCGCAGTGGATTTCTCAGCGCAGACCCCACAAGACATGGCAGTGCTGATTGCCACCGGCAAGCTTCCGGCTCAGAGCTGCAAGACCTATGCGAACCCTGAATTCACGTTCATGGACACCAAGAACGTTGCGCGGGATTTCGACGTTGTTCGTGAAGTCGTTGGAGACGAGAGTTTCAACTATCTCGGCAAGTCCTACGGCACCGCAATTGGCACCGACTATGCCGCACTCTTCCCGCAGCGAGTTGGTCGAATGGTGCTCGACGGAGTGCTGCCGCTCGACCTCGGGCTCGAAGAGATCACTAGAGGTCAGGCCGCGGGCTTCGAGGATGCCTTCATGAACTTCGCGGAGGATTGCGCCAGCAAAGACGACTGCCCATATAAGGGTGATGGCAAGCAGGTCGCCCAAGAACTGCGCGACTTCCTGACGAGTCTTGATGCCAAGCCCTTGCCCGTTGGCGATCGTATGCTCAACGAGTCCTTGGCCAGCAGTGCAGTGCTCTCGTTTCTCTACTTCCCATCGCGCGACTATCCGCGACTGCGCTCGGCCTTGAACTCTGCAGTCAAGGAGAACAACGGAGCTCCGTTGTTGTCGCTGCTTGATGAGCGCAGTGGACGTCAGGTTGATGGTCGATACGTCGACAACTCTGCAGAGGCGTTCTATGCGGTTACATGCCTTGACCGTCAGTATCAAGCAACGGCTGAACATGTAAGTGATCTCGCCAAGCAATGGGAGCAGTTGTCACCGACATTCGGTGCCGGAATGGCCTGGGGATTATTTCCTTGTGCGAATTGGCCAGCCAAGGGAACAGGGCCAGCCAAGAACGTGAACATTCAGGGAACAGCCCCGATCCTGATTGTCAGCACCACGAACGATCCAGCGACACCGGCAATGTGGGGAACAGAACTGTCGAAACAAATCGCGGGCTCGGGCCAGCTGATGTGGGATGCCTACAACCACACCGCATATGAACAGGGCTCCTTATGCATCGATGAAGCTGTTGATGCGTATCTACTTCAAGGGACTATGCCCTCGGCGAACGCGGTCTGCGGCGGCTAAAAGCTGTAGCAATCTGCTGGTAGCGTGCGTTGGTATTCACGTTCGACGCTGCTGCCCTTGGAGTTTCCGTGTCTCAACCTTCTGCTGTTCTTGCCCCGGACCCGATGCGCTGGAAGGCGCTGATCGTCATCGCAATCTCCCAGTTGATGGTTGTGCTCGATGCGTCCATCGTCAACATCGCACTGCCGTCAATGCAGGCAGACCTCGGCATTACAGACGCGAACCGCCAGTGGGTTATCACGGCCTACACGCTCGCCTTTGGTGGCTTGCTGCTGCTCGGTGGTCGCATTGCTGACTACGCCGGTCGCAAGAGGATGCTCATCGTCGGTCTCATCGGTTTCGCAATTGCATCAGCGCTTGGTGGCGTCGCTCAGAACCAGGGCATGTTGATCTTTGCTCGCGGCCTTCAAGGGGCAATGGCGGCAATTCTTGCGCCCGCGGCGCTTTCGTTGATCACCGTTACCTTCACCGACAGCAAGGAACGCGCCAAGGCTTTCGGCGTCTACGGCGCGCTGTCTGGTGCGGGCGCGGCGATCGGTCTGATCATGGGCGGCATCCTGGTTGAATACACCTCCTGGCACTGGACTCTTCTTGTCAACGTACCTATCTCCATTGCCGCTGTCTTTCTCGCTCTTGCCTACGTGCATGAGTCGCGCGCAACCGGTAACACCACCTACGACATCCCGGGCGCGATCACTGGCACTGCGGGCATGGTGTCCTTGGTCTACGGCATTACCAAAGCCACTTCGGATGGCTGGACAGGTACGACCACTCTCACCTTCATTGGTGTCGGACTGGTGATTCTGGCGATCTTCATTGCAATCGAAGCCAGGACCACCCACCCGCTGCTGCCGCTTTCGATTCTGCTGAACCGCAACCGCGGTGGCGCCTACCTGGCTTCCTTCTTCGTCGGCATCGGGCTGTTCGCGATGTTCTTGTTTCTGTCCTACTTCTTCCAAGGAGTGCTCGGCTACTCTGCTCTCAAGAGCGGTCTGCTCTTCTTGCCGTTCTCCATTGGCATCGTGATCAGCGCTGGCATTGCCAGTCAGCTGCTTCCGAGGTTCGGCCCGCGCTGGGTCACCTTTATAGGTTTCCTCATGGCAGTCTTTGGCATGTTCTTGTTCACGCAGATGCAGCCGACAGCGACTTACTGGCCAAACATTCTGCCGGGCATGATCATCATGAGCCTGGGCATGGGACTGGTCTTCGTGCCACTGTCAGCTGTGGCGCTGTTTGGCGTTGGCAACCATGACGCCGGTGTCGCCTCTGCCGTGCTCAACACGAGCCAGCAGATCGGTGGCTCCATCGGTCTGGCTTTCCTCAACACCATTGCGGCCTCTGCGACAACGGCGTATGTCATCGCTAACAATGTTGCTCCGGGGGATGCCAATGCACTTGTGCACGGCTTCGACACGGCGTTCTGGTGGAGCGTTGGCATCCTGGGATTCGCAGGTCTGATCTGGGTCTTCTTGGTCAATATGTCGAAGGAGGACATGACCGAGCACGACGCCGACGCTGCAACGGTGATGTAGCCGAAGCCTGCAGCACCATCGCATGCATGGCGCACTACAGCAGGTTTGAGGTTCCGTGAATTCGGGAGCCAAGGATCAGCAATGCTGTTGCGACAGCGCTCGTTGCTGCCGCAAGAACCAGTGACGATGGACCGCCCACGTGAATCACGAGCAGTGCGCCAAGTGCGCCGCCGATGCCGATTGCGGCAATCGCAGCAGAGCGACGCATCCAAACGTGGCGAGGCTGGCCGTGACCAGCCAGCCGGCTCTCGCGCGCCAGGTTCGTGATCGTGCTGGTCACGACAACGGTGGTGATGTCGGAGTTGCCGATTGGTCGAACCGAGGCAACCTGAGCACCCATCAATCCAGCGAGCAATGTGGTCAAGATGATCTGTTCGGCGCCGGCCAGACCAGGGGTGAAGTGCCAGTAGATCGAGATAGCCATTGTGATGGCCGATGACGCAACAAGTACCAAGCCGCCAGCTAGTTCAAAGCCAAGTCGCTCCGACCGACGATTCGTGCGCGCTCCGATCACCGCGCCCACGATGAAGCCAGCCAGCGCGAACAGGTTGTTCAAGAACGGAATGCCATCGACTCCGATGAGACTAAAGCCAATGAACAACACATTGCCCGTCATGTTGCCGGTGAACACACGATCAAGGGCGATGTACGAAGCCGCGTCGATCATGCCCGTCGACGCGGTGAGCATCAGCAGACCAATGGTGAAGTAGGTCGCCTGTGGGACACGAGTCACCATGTGAGCACCACCAGAAACAACCAATCCCGACGAAGACAACGACCACGAAGCAAGCGAGCTGAAGTTATCAGCCGACCGCGAAAGGAGCCCAAGACACTCTGAAGCGCCCCAGGTTCTGTGCCGCTCCTATGCGGGTTGCAACTCTCGGTTGAGGGCTGCGTAGTGGGCTTGCTCGAACTCTTCGGGGCTGTTGTAGCTGAGGCTACTGTGCAGGCGACGGGTGTTGTACCACTCGACC
>JAUSDJ010000004.1 GCA_030650795.1 Actinomycetota bacterium | reverse complement strand
GATGTCGACACCACCATTACTGGTGGCGCTTTCGCTTTAACTTTTGACCATGCCAGTGTTTCCGGTGACTTTGAACTTACTGGAGCAGGCTCTAATCTTGGTGTTAACGCCGGAGCGATTGCTGACACGATGTTTGAAGTTGGTGGCTCGGCCTCCATATCCGGCGCCTTCACTTTCGGCAACAACTCGGCCACCGGCGCGATTGACACTTCCGATTGGGACATCTCGGCGACCGGGGCTTTGACAAATATTTCTCTTGACGCTAACGGTACCGGTAACACTATCACCAATATCGACAATGCCGATCTCACCGCTGACACTTTGGACTTCACGGCCATCTCTGATTCACCAACTCTCGATGCCAACTTAAACATCACCCGTGCCGGCTTCTATATCGGTCTCGGTGGTGCCCCATCAACAGTCTTTGAAGTCCAAGGCACATCAAGTGCGTCATATTTACTTGCCGGCAACACCCTTCAAGTCGGTGGCTTTTCATCAGCCGCCTATTCTCGATTCGGTGTCGCCACCGCTACTTCAGCTGAAATCGACACCATCAATGACCTCTTAATTGTCGGTGCCCTTGAAGTCGACGGCAATGTTTTCTTTGACGGCAAGGCTTCGATTGCCAGTAACTTCCAGACTGCCGGACGATTCATTTTTGGCGACTCGGGTGACACTGGTGAAATCAACACTTCTGATTGGGACATCTCGGCGACCGGGGCTTTGACAAATATTACCGGCATCACTAATGACGGCGCCTACACCCAGACCGGAACTTCGGCTAACGCTTTGACCGGCCTGACGACTTTCTCGGGCGGCGTCTCGGTCTCAACCAATTTTGAATTAACCGGCGACACCCGTTTGGGTATCAACGCCGGAGGGAACACTGAGACCTCATTAGAAGTCGGTGGTGCGGCTAGTATCTCGGGTAACATCACGACCTTGGGGACTATTGTTTCCACCGCCGCTGGTTCATCATCCTTCTCGGGTTCCCTTGATGTCACTAAAGGATTTTCCTTCTTCGGTGAAATCCGCCCCGACGGTCTAGATTGTGCTAATGGTCAGATTCTCAAAAAGACCGGAGCCGAGGATTGGGACTGTGCGGCGGATAACTCAGGCAGTGTTACATCTAACTCTCTAAACTTTGATGAATTCCAAACAGCTCTAGTCGTTGATGTCGACACCACCATTACTGGTGGCGCTTTCGCTTTAACTTTTGACCATGCCAGTGTTTCCGGTGACTTTGAACTTACTGGAGCAGGCTCTAATCTTGGTGTTAACGCCGGA
>JAUSDJ010000003.1 GCA_030650795.1 Actinomycetota bacterium | reverse complement strand
TCACCACGTCACCACGGAGCCCAACCCCTATGACCAGATTCTGCAGCATCTTCAATCAGTTGCTCCAGCTTTTTCCACGCACCGAGTTTCAGAAGGCCGTGATCGACACCAAGGCGGAACGGCACGCGCGCGGCTTCACGTGCTGGGACCAATTCGTGGCGATGCTGTTCGCCCAACTCGGGCGCGCGCATTCGCTGCGGGAGATCTGCGGCGGCTTGGCCAGTTGCGAAGGCAAGCTGGCGCATCTCGGGGCGACGGCGCCCCCGCGGTCGACGCTCGCCTACGCCAATGCGCATCGGCCGTGGCCGCTCTATCAAGCCGTGTTCTATCAGGTCCTGGCGCGGTGTCGGGAGGTGGCGGGCTCGAAGCCCTTCCGCTTCAAGAACAAGCTCCTGAGTCTCGACGCCACGGTCATCGACTTGTGCGCGGAGATGTTTCCGTGGGCGGTGTTTCGCCGCACCAAAGGCGCGGTGAAGCTGCATTTCACGCTCGATCACGACGGGTACCTGCCGATCTTCCTGGTCATCACCGACGGCAAGCATCACGAGGGCCCGATGGCGCGGGAGCAGACGTTTACGGCGGGGACGATCTTGGTCTTCGACAAAGGCTATACCGACTTCGCCTGGTTCGCCGACCTGACGGCGGCCGGGGTGTTCTTCGTGACCCGACTGAAGCGCCAAGCGGATTACACCGTGGTCGAGCGCCGCACCCCGCCGCAGGACCGGGGCATTGTGTGCGATCAGATCATTCGGTTCCGCGGCCCGCTGACGCAGAAGAAATATCCCGGCCACTTGCGGCGGGTCGTCTATCGCACGCCCGAGGGCGAGCGCCTCGAGTTCCTGACCAACCACCTGACGCTCGGCGCTTCGACCGTGGCGCGGATCTACAAGGAGCGGTGGCAGATCGAGCTGTTTTTCAAAGCGTTGAAGCAGAACTTGCGCGTGAAGACGTTCGTGGGCACGTCCGCCAACGCCCTGCACATTCAGATCTGGACGGCGCTCATCGCGCTGCTCGTGCTGAAGTACCTGCAACTGAAGGCGCGCTTCGGGTGGTCGCTCTCGAATCTGGTCGCGTTGCTCCGGATGAACCTGCTGGTCTATCGCGACCTCTGGGCGTGGCTCGATGACCCGTTTACCAGCCCGCCGCCGCTCGCTGAACCTGTCCAAGGTGCGCTGGCCTTCAGGTAATTGGGACAGCATCACGGAAGGTGTCGTTTGAGCAGACGTCAACCACGCCCTGTTTCCCGCGGAAAACTCGGCGCGCTCAACAGCGACCACGGCTAATTTGGACAGCACTGAT
>JAUSDJ010000002.1:300000-385429 GCA_030650795.1 Actinomycetota bacterium | reverse complement strand
TTTAACTGGGGCGGTTGCCTCCTAAATTGTAACGGAGGCGCCCAAAGGTTCCCTCAATCCGAATAAAAGTCGGATGTTGAGTGTAAGAGCAGAAGGGAGCTTGACTGCGAGACCGACAGGTCAAGCAGAAACGAAAGTTGGGTCTAGTGATCCGGTGATTCCGAGTGGAAGGATCATCGCTCAACGGATAAAAGCTACCCCGGGGATAACAGGCTAGTCTTCCCCAAGAGTTCACATCGACGGGAAGGTTCGGCACCTCGCTGTCGGCTCGTCACATCCTGGGGCTGGAGTAGGTCCCAAGGGTTGGGCTGTTCGCCCATTAAAGCGGCACGCGAGCTGGGTTTAGAACGTCGTGAGACAGTTCGGTCCCTATCCGCCGCGCGCGCAGGAATCTTGAGGAAATCTGACCCTAGTACGAGAGGACCGGGCTGGACGAACCTCTGGTGTGTGAGTTGTTCTGCCAAGAGCACTGCTCATTAGCTACGTTCGGAAGGGATAACCGCTGAAAGCATCTAAGCGGGAAACCCGTTCCAAGATAAGGATTCCCACCGGGTTAACCGGGTAAGGCCCCCAGCTAGATGACTGGGTTGATAGGCCGGACGTGGAAGTGCAGCAATGCACGGAGCTGACCGGTACTAATAGGCCGAGGACTTGCCTTTAACTTTAACTTTCTTGTTCGCGTCCACTGTGTGGTTCCCGAGATTCGGTCGGGGACTAAAGCCCAATTGAAATCTCAATAGAGTTTCGGCGGCCATAGCGAGGGGGAAACGCCCGGCTCCATTCCGAACCCGGAAGCTAAGACCCTCAGCGCCGATGGTACTGCGCGGGAAGCTGCGTGGGAGAGTAGGACGCCGCCGGACAATTTTTCAGAAATGGCCACCCCATTGGGGTGGCCATTTCTATTCCAGCACGAATAGCAAGCACGCCTGGGCGTGCGAGAGGATGAACTCATGGCAGAGCGCAATGACCGAGGTGGAGCCCGGTCACCGCGGCCTTCAGGCAGTGGCAGTGGTCGATCCGGTTCGGGTCGCCCGCCCTCAACCGGAAGTCGCTCAGGGGGAGGCAAGCCAACTGGCGGCTCGCGTGGCTCCAGCGCCTCGGGCCGCGGCAAGCAAAATGGCTCATCAGATCGTCCTCGCTCGAGTGCGCCTCGCAGTGGGTCCTCCGACCGGCGTGATGAGCGTCGGGATGATCGGCCCCGGAGTTCAGCTCCGCGTTCAAGTGATCGTCGTGACGACCGAGGTCGAGATGATCGTCCTCGCTCGAGTGCGCCTCGACCCTCGGGTGGTCGTGATCGACGCGGCATGGATCCCCGCCCCGGCACAGATCAGCCAGGCGGTGATCGTCCGCGCAGTTCCTCGCCTCGTTCGGGATCCTCGGATCGTCGGGATGATCGGCCCCGAAGTTCAGCTCCGCGTTCAAGTGATCGTCGTGACGACCGCGGTCGAGATGATCGCCCCCGATCCTCAGCGCCACGTTCGAACTATTCCGATCGTGGCGAAAGCCGTGGTCGCGATGATCGTCCGCGCTCGGGCTATTCGGATCGACCCGACTCGCGTGGCCGTGATGATCGATCCCGAACCTCGGCTCCGCGTTCCAATGATCGCGATGACCGTGGTCAGCAGTCTCGTCCCGGCAGTGACCGTCCGCGTAGTTCAGCGCCTCGGAGAGGTTCTCCGGATCGACGTGTTGACCGTTCAGGCACTTCAGCTCCGCGCTCGAGCTATTCGGATCGTGGTGAGAGCCGTGGTCGCGACGATCGTGGTCGCGATGACCGCCCGCGGTCGAGTGCTCCGCGCACTAGCGGACCTCGCGAGACTCGTGATCGAGATGAGCGCTCGCGCTCGGCTGCTCCTCGGTCTGGATATTCCGATCGCCGAGACGAACGCCGTGATGAACGGTCATCTCGCCCCTCGGATCGGCCGGCAGCTGGCCGTTCGCGCAACCCTCGCGAGGAGCGCGATGATCGCGGTTCGCGTGCGCCTGTGCGTCGTCGTGATGATGGCGATCAGATTCGTGATCCGCGCATTCCCGATGACATCACGCCAGAGGATCTTGATCGCGGGTTGCTGATGGAGTTGCGCAGCCTGCCTGAAGGCTTGCAGATTCTCGTTGCTCGGCACCTAGTAGCCGCAGAGCGCGCAATGGACGAAGACAATCTCGACCTCGCCACTGAGCACGTCAAGGCTGCGCGTCGCCGCGCCTCGCGCATCTCTACTGTCCGTGAAGCTGCGGGAATCGTGGCGTACCGCTCGGGTCGATTTGGCGAGGCTCTGACAGAGCTTCGAGCCGTTCGTCGGATGAGTGGCGGCGGTGTCTACCTGCCTATGATTGCTGACTGCGAACGTGGCCTTGGGCGTCCACAAAAAGCGCTGGACTACATCAGGACCCTTGATACTCAGGGTCTGGATGCTGAAACCAGAGCTGAGTTGATGATCGTTGCCGCCGGAGCTCGATCGGACATGGGTCAACTTGAAGAGGCGATTGTCACTTTGCAGGTTCCCGAACTCACCCGCCTTCGCCCGGGTGATTCACGTGCCCGCTTGCAGTACGCCTATGCCAGTTTGCTTCGTGATGCAGGTCGTACGAATGAGGCTCGCGAATGGATGGAGCGGGCGGCTGGCTCGGATCTGGATGGTGTGACGGATGCAGAGGTGCAGTGCGACATCATGGACGGGATCGAATTCTCAGAGGAAGACGAGTAGCAGATTCCACAGGAATTCGCCTTGGCGGGCGACATCCACTGCTCATTGAACGGCGTGGACGGTCGCAATTGGATGGTCGACAGTGCTTCCATGACTACAGACGATGCCGCTGATATCAATGAAGTCCATCTTGTCGGCCGCCTTGGTCAGCAGGTGATCACCCGCGAGTTGCCCAGTGGCGATGAGATCGCAAGTTTCACGGTGATCGTCGCAAGAAGTGGACGGCTGCGTGAAGGTTCACCGCGCGTGGATTCGCTGGCCTGCCAGACCACTCGTGCGCAGATTCGAAGTAAAGTCGAAGTTTGGGCTCCTGGCTCATGGGTCGAGGTGCATGGCTCACTGCGCCGACGATTCTGGCAAGGGGGCGGCGGACTGGGCAGCGCAACTGAGATCGAAGTGCGAGCGCTGACGCGCGTGCGAGAATCTTCAGGTGTCAAACCCTGAGCTGGATCGCAGCGACCCTGCAGGGCAGGCCTACGACTGGTATCAGCGCGCGATGGAGTTGCTGAACTCCGGCGATGCGCATGCTGCACTCTTGCTCATCGATCGTCTGCTGGCAATTGAACCGCACTCCCAATCGGCTGTCGAGGCTTATGCCCGAGCGCTGTTTGATACCAAGCAGTTTGGCGCATCCGCGATGGCCTTTGATCTCTTGATCCAACTCGCCCCCGACAATGACTACGCCCATTTCGGCAAGGGTCTGGCTCTTTGGCGAACCCAGATGTTTGTACCTGCCCGAGATGAGCTGGCGATGGCCAGCGTGATGCAGCCCGATCGACCCGAATATGCCCGAGCACTGGTTCAAGTCAAGGCGACCTTGGCAGCGCGTGAGGCCGGCGGCCTACCACTGAATGGCCCACTTGAGCAGCAATCCCAACTCGACGCCCCATTGAGCGAGGAGTCATGAGCGTCGGCGATTTCGATGTGCTGCTGTTCGACCTTGACGGAGTCGTCTACGTCGGCGAAGAGGCGGTGCCGGGCGCGATCGAGGCTATTGAGTCTGCGCGGGCGCAAGGCGCTCGCTGCATTTACGTCACCAACAATGCCTCGCGAACTCCCGCGCAAGTAGCTGCACATCTGCGTCACCTCGGCATTCCAGCTCAAGAGGCTGACGTCATCAGCTCTTCTATGGCCGGGGCAACCCTGGTGGCCGAACACATCACTGGTGGTGAAGTGCTGGCCATCGGAGGTGAGGGCGTCTCAGCGGCGCTGATTGAACGCGGCTTCACTCCAGTCTCGACGTTCTCAGACTCAGTGCAAGCGGTGATGCAGGGCTATGGCCCCGATGTTGGCTGGAAGGACCTCGCTGAGGCGACCTTCGCTGTTCGTGCGGGCCTTCCGTGGATTGCCACCAACCTGGATTCCACCTTCCCGTCAGCCAGAGGCATCGCTCCAGGCAACGGGGCACTTGTGCAAGTCGTGGCGCAGACCGCTGGCCGGCGCCCTGATGCCGTCGCAGGCAAGCCAGAGCCTGCACTGCTTCGGGAAGCACTGCGACGAACTGGTGCAATTCGACCTTTGATGATCGGCGATCGGCTGGACACTGACATGGCTGCTGGTGCTCGTCTGGGCATGCCCACCCTGCTCGTCACAACGGGCATCTCCACAGCCACCGAAGCGATGAGCGCTATCGGCGAGTTGCGCCCCACCTATGTCTCCGCGGACCTGGGCTGCTTGTTACCTGATCGTCACTTCCTCGCGGTACCGTCAGTCCATGCTCAATGACCTGCGTGGATACCTGCAGTTAGCCAATGGACTCAGCGATGTTACGGCGGCCAAAGCCAAGGAAATAGCCGCGAGTCTCATCACTCAAGGACTGATCCTTTCCACCAAGGCGCCTGATCTCATGGGTCAGGTGCAGGAGTTGGCCGATGACTTGCTGTCAACGAGCCGCAATAACCGCGAGATGCTCGTCGGGATGGTGCGAACGGAAGTCGATCGCACGGTCAGTCGGATGGGTTTTGTTCGCGAGGATGAGTTGGCCGCAGTCCGTCGCCATGTGCAGCGGCTCGAACAAGAGATGCACAGCAAGAACGGCGGTGCCAAGCCTGCCGCAAAGAAGGCGGCCAAGAAGCCGGCTGCAAAGAAGGCGGCCAAGAAGCCTTCCCCACCGGCCACTGCCGAGCCCGTTGCCACTCAGCCGGTAGACACAGAAGCCGTTGTCGCAGAACACACTGAAGGCGAGTCTGCCGAATGATGGATGAGTCCTTTCGAGCCGAAGAGCCAGACGTAACTGAGGCCGAAGAGTTCGTAACCGCGGGCTTCGAAGATGATTCGGAAGAGTTTGAGTCCTCCGAATCTGAGGATCTCGCACTGGCTGAGCTTGAAGTTGAGGTCGTGATTGCCGAAGTCCAGATTGAAGATTCAGTCATGGTGCTCGAAGATGTCGACGTGGCTCTCGTACTGCCCGTCTGGGAGCCGACAGGCGATGCGCAGGTCGATGCCGCTCTCGAAGAGCTCGCCACACTCGATGAACTCTCGGTGCATGATCACGCCGAAGTCCTGACTTCTGTGCACAGCAGCCTGCATCAGCGGCTGACTGACATCAGCGCCTAGTTCGAAGGATGGCGCGTCGGCGTCTGGACGCGGAACTCACCCGTCGCGGACTAGCTCGCTCTCGCGAGCAAGCGCAAGAACTCATCGCTTCTGGTGCTGTCACCGTGCGTGGGACGGTGGCGACCAAGCCCGCCACACAGGTGGAGATGTCCGAGGCAATCGAAGTTCTTGCCAGTACAGACCACGGCTTCGTCTCGCGTGGGGCGGTCAAACTCAGTGGGGCCCTCGACAACTTCACGAGCATCCAACTTGCAGGACGTGATTGCCTCGATGCCGGCGCATCCACGGGTGGCTTCACCCAGGTGCTGCTTCAGCGTGGCGTGGCCCGGGTGCTGGCTGTCGATGTCGGCTACGGCCAGCTCGCCTGGCAATTGCGCAATGACCCGGCAGTGACAGTGATGGAGAGAACAAACATCCGGACTCTCACCGCTGATGATCTGCCTTATCGGCCAGATCTCCTCGTAGCTGATCTGTCCTTCATCTCCCTGCGCCTGGTGTTGCCAAGCCTCATCGCCTGTGCCGCGCCAGATGCTGATTTCATACTGATGGTGAAGCCGCAATTTGAAGTCGGCCGGGAGTTGGTAGGCGATGGGGTCATTCGCGATCCCGTCGTTCGTGCTGGGGCAGTTCAGGCGGTGGCCGACCACGGCGTGCAGCGAGGCCTTGATGTTCTTGGCGTTGTGGCCAGCCCGCTGCCAGGCCCGCAAGGCAACGTGGAATTCTTCCTCTGGATGCGCAACGGCGCGGGAGGAAACACTGTGGATGGTGCCGACACGCCTATCACTCTGCGGGATGATGCACTCTCTGCTGCTATCAGCCGAGCCATTGAGGAGGGACCGCTGTGACAGAACTGCGTCAGGCTCTCCTTGTGCTCAATCCCGGGCGGGTTGAGGCGCGTGCCGCTGCCTTGTTGGTGATCAGCGCATTGCAGTCGCACGGATTCAACATCCGGGTGGCCAGCGATGACGTGGCCTCTTGGGGCGCCAATGCCCCGCCGGGGATCGAAGTAGTTTCTGCCGACGAGCATGCGGCCGATGATACCGAGATCGTGGTTGTCCTTGGTGGCGACGGCACGATCTTGAGAGCGGCCGAGCGCGCCAGGTGGGCCTGTATCCCGCTGCTCACAGTCAACCTGGGACACGTCGGATTTCTTGCTGAAGCAGAGTCGGAAGACATCGATGCCGTCGTTGAGGCGATTGTGCACCGCCGGTGGCACGTTGAGGAGCGGATGGCTCTTGACGTACGCGTCCTCGACGGCGATGAACTCTTGCTGCGCACTTGGGCACTGAACGAGATCAGTTTGGAAAAGGCGGCCGGGGGTCGCATGATCGAAGTCTTAGTGGCAATCGATGGTCGCCCGCTTTCGCGTTGGGGTTGCGATGGCATTGTTGCCGCTACTCCCACCGGCTCGACGGCCTATGCGTTTTCTGGAGGCGGGCCGGTGGTCTGGCCAGATGTCGAAGCCATGCTCCTGGTGCCACTGAGCGCCCACGCACTGTTCGCACGTCCACTTGTCGTGGGACCTTCAAGTCTGATCTGCCTGGAACTCTCCGAAGACTCAAATGCCTGGTTGGCTGCTGACAGCCGTCGCACCTTTGAAGTGCGCGGTGGCCACCGGGTAGAAGTCCGTCGCGATCCGTCACCTGTATTGCTGGCACGACTCGTGCAGGCACCCTTCACCGACCGGCTCGTCGCCAAATTTGCCCTGCCTGTTGACGGGTGGCGCACCAGTTGATCACCCGGCTCCACATCCGAGGGGTTGGTGTCATTGACGATGCGCAAATGAGTTTTTCTCCGGGCCTCACTGTCATTACTGGTGAAACGGGAGCCGGTAAAACCATGGTGCTCACCGGATTCAGCCTGCTTGCCGGCGCAAAGGCCGACCCTTCATTGGTTCGACGGGGTCAACCGGAGGCGCTCGTCGAAGGCAATTGGCTGATCCCCGCGAATAGCGAGGCAGTCATCTCGCGCTTGACCGAGGCTGGCGCCCCACCCGATCTTGAAGATGACGGCGCCGAACTCATCATTGTGAGATCGGTTCCTGCTGAAGGACGTGGGCGCGCGGTGGCCTGCGGGCGAACCGTGCCACGAAGTCTCCTGCAGGAAGTCGCGTCCGAGCTCCTTGCCATTCATGGTCAAGCCGATCAATGGCAGTTGCGTTCCGCCGAGCGGCAACGCGAGATGCTCGACCTTTACGCCGGTGCTCAGTGCAGCGAAACCATTCAGGAATATCGGGCAGTCTTTGGGAGTTGGCGGCAGGCGAAGAACGAACTTGCGTCGCTGACCACGAATAGGGCGGAGCGAGAGCGTGAGGCTGCACTTCTCGAAACCGGCATTGCTGAGATTGATGCCGTCGCGCCGGAGCCAGCTGAGGACGAAAGCCTCGACATTCAGTCGGCTCGATTGACCAACGCCGGCAGTCTCCACGAGGACATCACTGCGGCGCACGACTGGCTCGTTGGAACCGACATTGAGCCAGGCGCGCTTCACCAAGTCGGCTTGGCCCAGAAATCCCTTGACCGGGCTGCAGCGATTGATCCGACCCTCGGCTTGCTTCGCACGCAACTTGCGCAAGTCACGGCTCTGCTTGCCGATGCCGGTACCGAACTGTCGAGCGCACTCCTGGATCTGGAGGCAGATCCCACTCGCCAAGCCTGGGTCGAAGAGCGTCGCGCGGCGCTGCGCAAGCTCATGCGCAGTTACGGGCCAAATTTGGCGGACGTTATTCAATGGCGCGCTGACGCTGACCGCAAGCTCTCGGCTCCTGGGGGAGGGGAGGATCGCACAGATCAGATCCGCGCCGACATTGCTCGGCTGGCAATCGAGGTTGGGTCGGCAGCGCAGCGGCTGACGAGCCTTCGCACTTCGGCTGCCCATGAGCTCGCAAGTCAGGTGTCCGATGAACTGCGTTCGCTGTCGATGCCCGAAGCCGAATTGATTATTGAGGTCCAGAGCACCACCGAGATTGAAGATTTCACTTCTGCTGGCGCTGACTCGATCGCTTTTCTTCTTCGACCGCATTCGGGCACAGATGCGCAGCCGGTGACCAAGGCCGCATCCGGGGGCGAGTTGTCGCGCGTGATGCTTGCCATTGAAGTGACGATGGCCGGGCGTAACTCCGTGCCGACCTTCATCTTTGACGAAGTCGATGCCGGAATCGGCGGTCGCACCGCGGTCGAGGTTGGCCGCCGACTCGCGCGACTCGCAAGGCAAGCCCAGGTGATTGTCGTCACGCATCTGCCGCAGGTCGCAGCCTTCGCCGATCGCCATCTGGTCGTCACAAAGAGCAGCGATGGGCTCGTCACTGAGTCCAGCGTGCAGGACGTGAGCGGAAATCAGCGAGTGGTCGAACTCGTGCGCATGCTTTCCGGCTTGGAAGAGTCAGATGCCGGACTCGCGCACGCGGAGGAATTGCTTGCGGTGGCGGCAACCGAGCGAGCTCGCTGATAGTCTGGCCTTCCATGAGTGCCCCCCGGCAAACCAAGCATCTGTTCGTTACTGGGGGCGTCGCCTCCTCACTCGGCAAGGGCCTCACCGCCTCAAGTCTGGGTAATCTGCTTTCCAATCGTGGCTTGCGGGTCACAATGCAAAAGCTGGATCCATATCTGAATGTCGATCCCGGCACGATGAACCCTTTCCAGCACGGTGAAGTCTTCGTGACTGACGATGGGGCAGAGACCGATCTCGATATCGGTCACTACGAACGCTTCCTGGATACCGACCTGCACGGCTCGGCAAATGTCACAACTGGCCAGATCTATTCGTCGGTCATTGCCAAGGAGCGGCGCGGGGAGTATCTGGGTGACACCGTTCAGGTCATCCCGCACATCACCAACGAGATCAAGTCGCGCATTCGGCGAATGGCTGGCCCTGACATCGACGTAGTGATCACTGAAGTCGGTGGCACCGTTGGTGACATTGAGTCACTTCCATTTCTTGAGGCAGTGCGCCAGGTCCGCCATGAGATCGGCCGCGAAAACGTCTTCTTCCTGCACGTCTCCTTACTGCCCTACATCGGCCCTTCAGGTGAGCTCAAGACCAAGCCAACTCAGCACTCCGTTGCTGCATTGCGGAATATCGGTATCCAGCCTGATGCCATCGTCTTGCGCGCGGATCGACCGGTGCCCTCCGCCATCAAGCGGAAGATCTCAATGATGTGCGACGTTGATCTTGAGGCAGTGGTGGCCGCAGTCGATGCGCCAAGCATCTATGACATTCCAAAGGTGCTGCACAGTGAAGGCTTGGATGCCTACGTCGTGCGTCGTTTGGACTTGCCCTTCCGCGATGTCGATTGGACGGCTTGGGATGCGCTGCTCACGCGAGTGCATCGTCCAACCAATGAAGTTACGATCGGGCTCGTTGGCAAGTACATCGATCTTCCCGATGCCTATCTGTCGGTGACCGAGGCGCTACGCGCCGGCGGCTTCCATCACGACACCAAGGTGAACATTCGCTGGGTGAGCAGCGATGACTGCAGCACCGAAGAGGGTGCACGCGAGGTGCTCGAAGAACTCGATGGCATCTGCGTTCCCGGCGGCTTCGGCGTTCGCGGCATTGAAGGCAAACTCGGTGCGCTGAAGTACGCCCGCACTCATGGCATCCCGACCCTTGGCTTGTGCCTGGGTTTGCAGTGCATGGTGATCGAGTTCTCACGCAATGTTGCGGGCCTTGAAGGCGCTAACTCACTGGAATTCGATGAATCCACTCCGCATCCCGTCGTTGCCACCATGGCCGATCAGCGCGAGGTTGTCTCGGGCGAACGAGACATGGGTGGAACCATGCGCCTTGGTCTGTATCCGGCCAAGTTGCAAGAGGGATCCGTTGTCGCTGGCGTGTACGGCGCACCGTATGTCGATGAGCGGCACCGTCACCGGTACGAAGTCAACAACAACTACCGCGGTCACCTGGAAGAGTCCGGATTGGTGTTCTCTGGCACCTCTCCTGATGGCCGACTCGTGGAATTCGTCGAGCTGCCAGCAGAGGTGCACCCGTACTACGTCGCAACTCAAGCGCACCCGGAGTTCCGCTCGCGCCCAACGCGAGCACATCCGCTGTTTGCCGGACTCGCAGCCGCGGCCTTGGATCGAGCGCGACAGCGCACTGCCATTCACGCCTGATGGTTGCGGATTTCGCCGAAGAGACTTGGGACGGCCCCGTCGTTGACGGTGGTGAGCCCTTTCGCACGATGCACTCGGTCGAGCACTTCGCTGGCAAGGTTTGGATTGTTCGCACCGACACCGTTGATTTCGATGGTCAAGTCATCAACCGCGACGTCTTGGTACACCCTGGCGCTGTGGTGATCGTGGCTCTGGATGAACACGATCAGGTGCTGCTGATTCGGCAATACCGTCACGCGATCGGCCAGTACATCTTCGAACCTCCTGCGGGCTTGCTCGACCACCTTGGCGAACCGCCTTTGAACACGGCAGTACGCGAACTCGCTGAGGAATCTGGTTACCAAGCTGACCGCTGGGACACTCTTGTCGACTTCGTGAATTCGCCTGGCGGCTCGAGTGAAGCCATTCGAATCTACTTGGCGCGCGAGGTATCGCCGATGGATGGCGGTCGTCCGCACACAGGTGAAGCCGAAGAGGGTTATCTGCCCCGAGTCTGGGTGAGCCTGGATGAAGCCAAGGATCTTGTGCTTTCCGGAGCAATCAGCGGACCATCTGCCGTGGTGGGGATCCTCGCCGCATGGACTGCTCGCGCTGGTGGCTGGGAGTCGCTGCGGCCGGCAACTGAGCCCTGGCGGATGCGCGATCACTTGCTGGCGATTGGTCGAGTCGCCGAACATTTCAAGAAACCAGGACTCTCCTGAGTCAGCAGCTGGATCAATCGATCCGCACCTATCTCCATCACCTGGCCATCGAGCGCGGGTTGTCGCAGAACACCTTGGCCGCCTACCGACGCGATCTGGACCGGTACCTCTCTTGGTGTCAGGCGAGAGGGATCACCTCGGCGGATGCCATCGTCGAGATTGATATCTCGGATTTTTCTGCGAGTTTGCGCGACCCAAGTCTTGGCGCTCCGCTGGCGGTTGCCAGTGCTGGTCGGGTGCTGGTCGCCATTCGCGGCTTCCATCGATTCGCACTTGAAGAAGGGCTCACAAGCCAAGACCCGAGCCAGCGCATCTCTCCAGCCAGCGCGGTGAAGCGCTTGCCGAAGGCTTTGAGTTACGAACAGGTCAGCAGGCTCTTGCAGGCAACGGGCAACGACAGCACTCCGGCTGGGCTTCGGGATCGTGCCTTGGTCGAATTGCTCTATGGCACTGGCGTGCGCATCAGCGAGGCCGTCAATGTCGATATCGATGACCTCAAACTTGAGGAGCGCACCCTCATTGTGACGGGCAAGGGGGATAAGCAGCGCCTGCTGCCGTTGGGGGGCTATTCGGTCTCAGCCCTGGGCGATTATCTGGTTCGCGCTCGCCCCGCCTTGCTCATCCGGGGCCGAGGTAATCACGCGGTATTCCTGAATGCCCGGGGCGCGCGCCTGTCCCGTCAGAGCGCCTACGCCGTCGTCCACAAGGCAGCCGAGAAGGCCCAGCTGGAAGTCGAAGTGAGTCCGCACACCTTGCGGCACAGCTACGCCACCCATCTGCTCCAGGGCGGCGCTGATGTCCGCGTGGTGCAAGAGCTGCTCGGGCATTCCTCGGTGACGACCACTCAGATCTACACGGCAGTGACCCCAGACACTCTTCGTGAGGTCTATGCCACGAGTCATCCACGAGCTCAGGGCTAAGGGCCGTTAGGCTGAGGGCTTCCTAGAACGTGCACGATCGAGAGGATGGCTATGGATTCGGAAGTGCTGGAGGCAGCGGGAGACCCTGCGCCAGACGCGACGTCCATCCCTGAACCAACGCCACTGACCTCTCACGGCCCGGCCTGGGTCATTGCGATGGTCAATCAGAAGGGCGGGGTGGGCAAGACAACGTCGACGGTCAGCCTCGGCGCTGCGTTGGCTGGATACGGCCGTCGAGTCCTGTTGGTGGATTTCGATCCACAGGGCGCGCTGTCTGTCGCGCTCGGCGTGAATCCCAATGAGATGACCCGCACGATCTACAACGTGCTCACTGACTACGAGTGCGATATTCGTGAAGTTGTGCTCGCCACCGAAGTCGAGAACCTCAATCTTCTTCCTAGCAATATCGATCTCTCCGCGGCAGAACTGCAACTGGTCAGCGAGGTTGGTCGCGAGTACGCCCTCGGGCGTGCGCTGGCGCCGCTGCTGCCCGAATACGACATCGTGTTGATCGATTGCCAGCCTTCACTTGGCCTGTTGACCTTGAATGCGTTGACGGCCAGCACAGGTGTGATCGTGCCGATGGAAACTGAGTACTTCGCCCTGCGCGGTGTTGCACTCCTGCAGGACACCATCAATAAGGTCAAAGCTCGGTTGAATCCAGAACTCACCATCATCGGTGTGCTGCCAACGATGTACGACCCGCGCACTTTGCACAGCCGCGAGGTGCTGCAGACCGTGCGTCAGGCTTTTGGCGATCAGGTGTTCCAGACAGCAATCCACCGTACAGTGAAGTTTCCAGATGCGGCTGTTGCTGGCGAACCCATCACTACCTTTGCCCCGACCAGTGCGGGCGCAGAGTCCTACCGCCAGTTGGCGCGGGAGGTTCTGGCCCGGTGACCGAAGCCGGGCTGGCCGATGACGTCACTGCGCCAGCCGTTGCAAAGTCAACCGCCCCGGAAAGCTTCTCTGTTCGAGTCGGTGATTTCGAAGGTCCCTTCGATCTCTTGTTGTCGCTGATCTCCAAGCACAAGTTCGAGGTCACTGATCTGTCCTTGCACTTGGTGACTGATGAATTCATCGGTTACATCCGAGGCCAAGGAAAAAGCTGGGATCTGGATGAAGCCAGCAGCTTTCTCGTCGTGGCAGCAACTCTGCTTGATCTGAAGGCGGCGCGACTTCTTCCATCGGGTGAAGTCGAGGACGAGGAAGACCTTGCACTGTTTGAGGCGCGCGATCTGCTCTTCGCACGCCTGCTTCAGTACCGCGCCTACAAGGTGGTGTCGGGCCTGTTTGCCGAGAGCATGGCCACAGCGAATCGTCGTTATCCACGCACCGTCGGCTTGGAGCCGCAGTTCGCGGCATTGCTGCCCGAAGTGTTGTTGGGGCTAGGTCCAGATCAGTTCGCTTCGCTGGCTGCCCGGGCATTGGCGCCCAAGCCAATTGAAGAAGTCTCAATGGCCCACGCACATGTGCAGCGAGTCAATGTGCGCGAGCAAGCGGACATCTTGGTCGATCGGCTTCGACGCCAACGCACCAGCACATTCCGCGCGCTCATTGCCGACTGTGACACCACCTTGCTCGTTGTCGGACGCTTCCTCGCACTGCTTGAGCTGTATCGCGAGGGAGCTGTGGCATTCGAGCAGATCACACCTCTGGGCGACCTGACCATTCGTTGGACAGGATCCGACGAGGGTGAGATCAGCGTCGCCGATGAATTTGATGTCGAACGAGAGATCGATCATCCGCCCTTGACCGAAGAGACTGAAGTTGAAATGAAGGAGTTGGTCGATGACTGACCAAGGCGTGCAAGAAGAAATCGAGCCCTTCCAGGAGCTGGAAGATTCCGACAGTCTGGGTGCGCCGAGTCTGGCTGCCGCGATCGAGGCCTTGCTGCTGCTCGCCGATGAGCCGATGTCTGTGCTGTCCATTGCCCAGGCAACTCGTCAACCAACGGCAGAGGTTGAGGAAACGGTCAGGGCCTTGGCAGCGGAATATGACGCATCAGTGCGGGGATTTGATTTGCGCGAAGTCGCTGGCGGCTGGCGCTATTACACCCGCAGCGAATGCTCGCCCCTTGTCGAGCGCTATGTGCTCGATGGTCAGCAAGCTCGACTCACGCAGGCTTCTCTTGAGACCTTGGCCGTGATCGCCTACCGCCAGCCAGTGACCCGTGGTCGAGTGAGCGCGGTTCGTGGAGTCAACGTTGATGGGGTCATCCGGACCCTGGTGACTCGCGGGCTCATTGAGGAAGCCGGTCATGAAGACGAATCATCGGCGATCCTCTACCGCACGACTTCGACCTTCCTCGAGCGTTTGGGCATCGCCTCGCTGGACGATCTGCCGCCATTGGCCGAACATCTTCCAGACCTCGCCGACCTTGAAGAGGTTCTGGATTCTGTGGCAACGGGTGACTAGTGAGTGAGACCGAGATCCGTCTGCAGAAAGTTCTTGCGCAAGCAGGCATAGGCAGCCGCCGCCGGTGCGAGGAGCTGATCGCAAAGGGTCGCGTGAAAGTCAATGGCGAACTCGTGGTCGAGCAGGGAATGCGCATTGACCCGATGACCGCCATCGTGCACGTCAACGGCCAACGAGTTCCAACTGCACCTGGCAATGTCGTGCTCCTGTTGAACAAGCCGCGCGGCGTAGTTTCAACGATGAGCGACGAACACGGCAGGCCATGCGTGGGTGATCTCGTGGCGGATCGGCCCGAGCGCTTGTTCCACGTGGGGCGCTTGGATGCTGAGACCGAAGGTCTGCTTCTGTTGACCAACGATGGCGAACTAGCCAACCGTGTTGTGCATCCCGCGCACGGGGTGGACAAGACCTATGTCGCAACGGTGACCGGACAGGTCAGTACTCAGACTTTGCGGCAGCTGCGCGAGGGAGTTGAGCTTGCCGATGGGCCGATGAAGGTCGATTCGGTTCGCATCGTGCAGCAGGCCAAGGATCGCTCAATGCTTGAACTTGTGATCCATGAGGGCCGCAACCGCATCGTGCGCCGACTACTAGACGAGGCTGGACATCCTGTGGTTGAACTGGTGCGCACCCGCATTGGTCCCTTGCACCTGGGCAACCTGAAGGCCGGGCAGATGCGCGAGCTGACTGGTCCTGACTTACGGGCGCTCTACACGGCCGTTGGTCTGTAGGCTTTGCCGATGCGCGCAATCAGGGGAGCCGTGTGCTTGCAGCGAGATGATGCTGACGAGATGCAGGAAGCCGTCGGCGAGCTGCTGGGCATGATCCTTGAACGTAATGCCATCACGCCAGATGACGTGATCAGTGTGCTGTTCACCAACACCCCCGACCTTCGTTGCGCATTCCCGGCCAAGGCCGCCCGTGAAGTTGGATTTACCGACGTTCCGCTCATGTGCGCTCAGGAAATCAACGTGGAAGGTGCGCTTGAACGAGTAGTACGCGTCATGCTCCACGTCGACACTGATCGCCCGCGTACCGAGATCGTGCATGTCTACCTTCGCGGCGCCGAAGTTCTTCGCCCGGACACACAGTTGTGACGCAGGCCTTGCCGAATGCGACTCTCGGGCCGGTATTGGTTGTTGGCACCGGACTGATTGGTACTTCAATTGCCCTAGCTCTTGTTCGCGCTGGCGTCGACGTGTTCTTGCGCGATGAGGATGCGCATCAACTCGCGACAGCCATCGAGATGGCGGCTGGATCGGAGCTCAACGGTCGAACTCCTGAGCTTGTTGTCGTTGCTGTGCCGCCAAGTTCAGCGCCACAGGTGATTGCTGCGGCCAGCAAGGAATTTCCCGGAGCCACAATTACTGATGTCACCTCGGTGAAGTCAGGCATCCTGCGTCAGGCGCTGTTCGCCGGAGCAGATTCTTCGCGACTCGTCGGCGGTCACCCAATGGCCGGTCGCGAGGTTTCCGGCGCCGAGGGAGCGCGTGCGGATCTCTTTGACGATCGACTGTGGATTCTCACTCCTACCCTCGAAACAGACACCGAGCATGTCAAGCGCGCTCAACAACTTGTTGCTACATGCGGCGCTATCTCAATTGAGATGGCTGCTAGTGAGCATGACGTCGCAGTGGCCTTGGTCTCGCATGCTCCTCAGGTGGTATCCAGCGCACTGGCTGCGCAGTTGCTGCCTGCCAAGGAACTTCATATCGCCGTAGCCGGTCAAGGTCTTCGCGACATGACTCGCATCGCTTCTTCTGACAGCGCTCTGTGGCTCGACATTCTGAGTGAGAACGCTGGTCCTGTCTCTGAGGTGCTCAGCGGAGTGGTGTTCGAGTTGCAAGAAGTGCTGCGTGCCCTGCAAGAACTCGCAGCCGGTGATCGCGATCATCAACACGCAATTGATGCCACCCTTCGTGCAGGTGCCCTCGGACGCATGCGAATTCCGGGCAAGCACGGTTCACCAGACTCGCCTTACCGCGAAGTCACCGTCGTAGTCGCAGATGAGCCAGGTGAACTCGCCCGGCTGTTCATCGCCGCTGGCGAAGCCGACATCAATCTGGAAGATGTGCGGATCGAGCATGTGCTCGGTCGTCCAAGCGGGCGAGTGGAACTGGCTGTCAAGCCAGAGGCCGCGGATCTCTTGGTAGAAGCTCTGCAGCAGCGCGGCTTTGACGTTCGGGGAAGCTGAATATGACGAACGACATTCGACCGCTTGTTGTTGCTGTTGACGGTCCTGCCGGCTCGGGTAAGTCGAGCGTTTGCCGCGGCACTGCTGCTCGACTGAGTTGGCACTATCTCGACACAGGTGCCATGTATCGGGCGATGACTTGGGCTGTTCTCGATGCCGGTATTGATCCCAATGATGCTGATGCCGTCGCCAGCTTCGCCAAGAAGCCCGACATCGCGAGTGGCTCGAATCCATATCAGCCAACAATCGAGGTTGATGGCACCGATGTCGGTGACGCAATCCGCGAGGACAGAATCACCAGCGCTGTCAGTGCCGTCAGTGCAGTGCCGAAGGTGCGTCAACTCCTGGTGCAAAAGCAGCGAGATGCCGCGCAACTTGCAATGCGTTCTGGAACTGGCATCGTTGTCGAAGGCCGCGACATCACGACTGTCGTCTTGCCCAATGCGCATTTGAAGATCTTCCTCACTGCCGACCCCGAAGTTCGCGCCCAGCGCCGCGCGCTGGAGCAGGCGGATGGGGGAATGGTGGCCGCTGATGCGGTGCAAGCAACGCAAGCAGCGCTGGCTATGCGCGATCAGCTGGATACTTCGCGTGAGACTTCACCGTTGACCAAAGCAGAAGATGCGATCGAACTCGACACCAGTGCGCTCACCCTCGAGCAGGTCATCGCCAAGGTTGTCTCTTACGCCAAGGAAGCTGCACGATGAGCAGGACCTCTAAGAACGGGATGCTGGATTCTCTTTCGGCATCTGCGCTGAAGTTCATCTATCGACTGCGAATTTCCGGGCAGTCCCTGGTGCCCGCCTCTGGTCCGGTCATATTCCATATTGAGGGCGATGAACTGCTGTCTGGTCCGGCCTTGAAGGCGGTTGCGCCACGTCCTGTCCAGTTCATTGTCTCCGGAGCACTCAACAAGGTTTTTCTTGGCCGCTCGCAGATTCTGGCCGGCGACATCAGCATGGAGGGCTTCGGCTTTGGTGCCGCAGAGGAAGCAATCAGCGTGCTGAAATCTGGTGGATCAGTCGCATTTGTGGGGGAACACCCGCCCTTGGGCTATTTGGTCGCCGCCAGCGGCGCTGCGATTGTGCCGGTACGTGTGACCGGGGCCGGTGGCCGAGTGCGGACCGACCCGCCAAAGCCCGGATCGCCTATCAGTATCGTGTTCGAAGCACCTATCGAGATTGCAGTCCAAGGCGATCCATGTGCGCTCGCAACCGTCCAAGAGGTTGCTGAGCAGGTGCGACAGGCTCGCGCGGATGCGCAGGCCTAAAACGAGAGTGAGTGAAGGATGAGCGACTCCTGGGTTGCAATCGATGGAGACGACGAAAATCTCGTTCTCGAAGAGGGGCAAGACTCTGAACTTGAGGAAGGCGAGGATCTCGCTGCCCTTGATCGTGCCCTGCAAGCTGCGCGCGCTGAGTTTGGCGAGTTCGACGACGATCTTGCTGACCTGACTGACAAGACCAGCCAAGAAGGCTGGCCTGTGCTTGCTGTCGTGGGCCGACCGAACGTCGGCAAATCGACTCTCGTCAATCGCATACTCGGACGCCGAGAGGCCGTGGTTGAAGACATACCTGGTGTCACACGCGATCGAGTGACCTATGAAGCAGACTGGAACGGCAAGCGCTTCATCGTTATCGACACCGGTGGTTGGGATCGCAAGGTCAAGGGCATGGCTGCCCAAATTGCGGCGCAGGCCGAGCGTGCGATCAACGACGCTGATGCGGTTGCCTTCGTCGTTGATGCCACTGTTGGAGCCACCGACACAGACGAGGCCGTTGTTGAGGTCTTGCGTAGGTCGGGCAAGCCGGTGTTGCTCGTTGCAAACAAGGCTGACGATGCCGTCCTGGAGAATGAAGCAGCAGCGCTGTGGTCACTTGGACTTGGCGAGCCGATCCCGGTTTCGGCCCAGCATGGTCGCGGTGCCGGAGATCTTCTCGACGCCATCGTCAACATCCTGCCCGCCGAAGGTAAAGGCCGGATGCGCAGTGCGGGCCCACGTCGGGTGGCATTGCTTGGCAAGCCAAACGTTGGCAAGTCATCCCTCCTGAACGCGATGGCTGGTTCTGATCGCGTAGTGGTCGATCACGTTGCTGGCACCACGGTTGATCCTGTCGATGAGCTCGTGAAGCTGAAGGAGAAATGGTGGTGGTTCGTTGACACTGCCGGCATCCGCAGAAGGGCTAAAGAAGCAAGTGGCCACGAGTACTACGCAACCCTGCGCACCCAGACTGCTCTTGATCGCGCTGAAGTGGCACTTGTTCTGATCGATGCTTCCGAGCCAATCAGCGAGCAGGACGTTCGCATCATCGCGCTGGCCGAAGAAGCGGGAAGATCAATCGTCATCGCCTACAACAAGTGGGATCTCACCGACGAAGAGCGCCGCACCTATTTGGAGCGCGAGATCGATCGCGATCTGGTGCAGGTGCCCTGGGCTCCGCATGTCAATGTCTCGGCCAAGACCGGCCGACATATCGAACGCCTTGAGGTTGCATTGGAAGCAGCTATCAAGGGTTGGGAAACGCGAGTTCCAACGGGTCGCCTCAATCAGTTCCTCGGTTCGATCGTGCAGTCCAATCCGCACCCAATCCGTGGTGGCAAGCAGCCACGCATTCTCTTTGGCGCTCAGGTGTCAGTCAGCCCGCCAACCTTTGCGCTTTTCACCACCGGATTCCTTGAGGCCGGCTATCGCCGCTTCCTTGAGCGCCGATTGCGTGAAGAGTACGGATTTGAAGGCACGCCGATACGCATCCTGATGCGCGTGCGCGAAAAGCGAGTGCGCAAGTAACAAGCAGTTACCGCTGGGTTGCCATCGTGATTGCCGCAATGGCAATCGCAGTCGCGCTTGTACCAATGCCCAACGATGCCGAATTCTGACTGACGTACGAGGCTGCGGCCCTGATATCAACCAGGGCCGACTCGCCCTCGGCATCAAGGTCGAACTGCCATTGCTGAACCCGCGCAGCGATCTCTGTGTGCCCGTCCGCCGCAACTTCAATACCTGTGGCAGCAAAGATGCGGCAGTCGTATGCGCGGCAGGCTTGTGGTCGGTTCGAGTAGATCGAGCAGCCATCTGAGCCAAACATCGGGCAATGGCCGCGGGAGTCGTAACCCATGATGTGATTGCCAGCAGCCAGGCCCGGAGCCGCGAACAGGAGGTCCGCAGGAATGACCGAACGAGCGGCTGCATCAGTGTCGGCAACGAGAATGAACTGTGAAGAACGGCAACAGGCACTGCATGTTCCGCACGGCACCTCAGAATCTGCGCCATCTGAAATTGCGTGCTTGATCTCGCCCAACCAGACCAGAAAATTGCCCGCGGGGACGGCCGGCGTAACGCTGTTGTCGACTCTCACGGCCAGCTGTCTACCTGCGGGCCACAAAGATGTCGTGCTCAATGAGCCAGTTCAAGTTATTGCGTTCTGCCCAATCCACGAGCCATCCGCGAGTCGGGTAGTCGGCAAAGTTTGGGTTTGAGGGGTCGAAACAGCGCACGTCATCGACCAGCACAGTGACCGAGTCCCAGCGGGGAAGGTGGGGCTCGATGGCTGCAAGTTCTGCTCGGATTGGGGTATCCGATGGGCCTTGGAAGGTATTGCCCTTCGAAAAGTGACCGTCGAGCCAAAATGAAACGGGACCTGCAATCCCGTCGAGGATTTCGGGCAAGCAGTCTTCGGACAGTCCTTGAATGATCGTGACATTTGCAATGCCGCCGAATCGTTCAACTGCTGCTTGAGCCAGATCCGGCATAGGTTCAAGGGAGTACACGTGATTGGCTGAACCCGCAAGGAATGCTGTCGTTTCACCTAGGTAGGTTCCAGTTTCAACCCAAGTTCCCAAGGGGTGGCCGTACCGTGTGAGAACAGACCACTTCACCATTTGCGGTGCTGGCATGTCGTAGCAACGATCAGCCCATTTTTTCGCCTCTACGGCAGCGCCAAGTGGTGATTTGGCAAATGCATTTGAAACTGAACGCTTCATCGTTCTTGCGGCCGGCACGTAGCGTGACGGAACGAGACGGGCGGCATGCTTCATCGGTGTTCCTAGCTCTAGGTGCGTTCGCTGCGGAATGGTAGCCACTCACGGCCTAGTAATTGTGGCGAACAGTTTGGAGTTTCCATCGGCTTTGCGCGGATCCACTGTTGCGTCTGTGGTGCCACAGGTGGTGCTCCACCCAAATGACGCGACGACTAGTGTTCGCAAGTGCATAAATCCCTCACGGGGTAAGTGCTCGGGCTGTAGCGCAGTTTGGTAGCGCACTTGACTGGGGGTCAAGGGGTCGTGGGTTCGAATCCTGCCAGCCCGACTCAATTCCTCCGCACACCGATCCGCGGCCGCTCCACACCACTCGAGGCGCCGTTATGGGTCTAGGCGGCGCACCTTGCCGAGCTTTGAGCTGACCTCAGCTGCTAGGAGGCCGCCGGTGATGGGGAATCCTTCGGGATGCACTTGTCCGAAGCTGCCGTCATGACCGCCAGGGTCGCCGCGTCTGGCGTCCCGTCCTTGACCGATTGCAGCTGCGCAGCGTCGAGCTCCGAAATCGCGTCAACAACGCAATCGATCTGCTCAGTCGGCGCACCGTTCTTCTCGCCGTCAGCGCGCAGATCCGCGATCAGCGCATCGCGATCAGGGATCGTACCAGCGTCGCTGCTGTTGCCCCCGCATGCGGCGAGTGTCAGCGCAAGGGCAAGGCCCATGGTCACTGCAAGAGTGCGCTTCATTGTTCCTCCATCAAAGTCCCTGGATGCTGCTCGAGCGGGACGCTACACGGTCACGGCCCGGCGACGGGGACTTTCTCAATTGCGTCGGCGCAAATGTTGAAGGCACGGAGATGAACGAGTGACCGGCAAGCCCTCGCCACGCGCGCAGGGCTATTGGCGACGCGCTCGGTGGTGGCGACCTACGCTAGCGGGATCATGCGGAAAATCGTCGTCGTCAGTGGCGCCTGCGGGCTATTGGCGATCAACGCAGTGGCCGTGTTGTTGCTTGTGGGCCCTCTAGCCTCTGGCTCATCGGGTGCTGCCGAAGTGTCAGTCGAGCCGTCGTTGGCGCGTCCGGAGACACAACTGGCGGTCACGCCAGCGAGTGCGCGTCCGCCCGGAGTGCAAGACATGGAAGCGGCGCTTGCCAGCGTCGGAGCAGCCACGGATCTTGGCAACTGGCCTTCATGGTGCGGTGCACCACCTGAGGGGCCTTGGAAGGGCTTCGGCGTGACCGCTGATGGCACTCAAGTGGCAACCGTGATTGGCAGCGCTGGCGACGGCGCGAGACTTTGGCAGCAGCAACTTGCCGAACTCTCTGGCTGCACCCAGTTCCGCATTGTCGATTCAACGCCCACATCGTTGGCCCTGCGCCGGACTGACGTTCCGGTGACGTGGGTCATTGCTCGACACGAGGATGTGCTCGTCAGCGTGCTTCAGGCCTCGTACAGTGCGTCGACGCAGGCTCTCGAATTGATCGCCACCACTGTGGTGGAACGCACCGCCTCGCAATGCCTGAGCGACCCGGACGCAGATACGGGACGCAATCCCTGGCGCCCGGGCTACCGTCCATGGCACCCCGCGGTTCCAATCGATACCCCAGAGCCCGGTGGTCCGAAGGTGCCTGACCTATCAGCGACCGTCGAATGGGCGGCCCCCGAGGCGAGAGCGTGGCCAAAGCTGGCAGTCTTCGCGATCCCTGACGTCACGTTCAACCCGTATACGACGGACGTAGAGCAAATTCCGATTGGTCGCATACCGGTTCTCGTTGATCCAGCCGAAATAGTGCCGCCCGCGGTCAAACGACCTAGAGCCGCGCCGCCGGCTTCCCCACATTTCCCGACCACAGCCACTGCCTATTTTGCTCGTCCGGACACGGTGGGACCTGGATGTGGATGGTCATTTGCGGGCACCGTAGCGCCTGCATTCGACCCGGCACTTCCAGGGATCGAGTTGCAGGGCCGGATCGATGGCGCCTTCACCACCGCGGCGGACCAATTGGCCTCGTGGCTTGCGTGGTCGGTGGATGCGCACACACACGCCCTCGAAGATGCACAGACGCGGGCAGCACTTGCGGCCTGGGCTAGATATGACGATGCACGCAGGAAGGCGACCGTCGCATTGCAGGCTGCAGTCGACCGGCGCAAGATCTCGCTGGACACCTGGTACGCGTATGTTCCCGTTGAGCCTTTGACTGCACCTTCAGAGTTGCCATCAGCAGCGCCGACCGATGTGCCATCCGTCGAGCCAACCGGTTCGCCGGTGCCTAGCCCAACAGCAACGGGCGCGCGATGACACGCTCCAGTCGACTGACCGTCCTCGTCGCTCTTGCCGCCATCGTCACGGTCTTCATGAGTGCCTGCACCGCTGTGTCGGAGCAATCATCACGATCCGGGACTAGTTCGTCGATACCCACCATCTCTAACTCGAAGTCCGCACAACCGTCTGCGTCGTCGTCGGCGAGTACGTCCACGCAGCCGAGGCCTATTCTCGACGGTTTGCTAGTGACGGCATCCGGCGAGCGTGTAATTGATGACTCCGTTATTGACTATGAATCCCGTGGTGCTCAGGGCTGGCAGGCGGCGATTCGTTCAGCGAGTAACCCAGTCAGCAACTACCGCACCCAACTGCTCAGCAAGGGCTGGAAACTCACGGTAGACGAGCCCACGAGCATCGCAGCACAACTCAAGGGTGACTGGATCTCCCTGACTACCACTGATGTTCAGTCGCTGACGGCGAGCCTTCCTTGGGCCACCGTCCTTGCGTATGTGCATCTCAAAGTGGAAGCGACACATCCGTGAGGCTTCCCCGATTCTTGCCAGTGAGTCGGCCTCATCGGCCGCAATGGCGCGACTTCGCAGTCAGCCTGGCGGTCATGGGCGCACTCATCGCTGGTCTGATGCTGCCGGTGCTGGCTGGAACCCGTGCGGTGTCCGCCCAGGTGGACGGGTTGCTGAGCGACTTCCTGAACCTGCAACTCCCTGGCGAGTCCGTCATGCTCGCTGCCGACGGCACCGAAATTGCCCGCTTCGCTTCCTATGACAGGAAGCCAGTCGCCTTGGCCGAGATTTCACCGTGGGTGCCTAAAGCGCTCGTCGCAACAGAGGACGTTCGGTTCTATCAGCACCATGGATTCGACATCTTCGGGTTGCTCCGTGCATTGCGCAATAACGCCGGAACTTCCTCGCAGGAGGGCGGATCAACCCTCACCATGCAATACGTCAAGAATGTCAGCCTGCTGAAGGCTGAACTCTCTGGAGATCCTGAGCTGGTGCGACAGGCCACCGAACGCACGATCTCACGCAAGTTGACCGAGGTCGTCAAGGCGGTTGCTCTTGAGCGCAGGCTGACGAAGGAGCAAATTCTTGAGGGTTACTTGAATGTTGTGAGCTTCGGATCCGACGCATACGGCATCGAAGCGGCAGCCCGCCGCTATTTCTCGCGCGACGCGAAGAGTCTGAGTCTGAGCCAGGCTGCGACTTTAGTCGGGATACTCAAAGCGCCGTCGTTGCTGAATCCAATTCGAAACCCAGACGGCGCACTTGCGCGACGCAATCTCGTCCTTGACCGACTGGAGTCCAATGGTGACATCAGTGCGATCGACGCGAAGCAGGCTCAGGCAGAGCCGCTGGGTTTGAAAGCCACATACCCAGGGCGCGGATGCGAAGCAGCAAGCGGCGGCTCGGGGACCTACTGCGATGCCGTGCTGCGTCAGCTCAAGGATGACAAGATCTTGGGAAGCACGCAGGCAGAGCAAGATGCAGCCTGGACGCGAGGCGGCTTGGTAATCCGCACCGCATTGATTCCCACCGCACAGCTAGCGGCACGTGCCGCCGCGCGCGCCCATGTGCCTGCTCAGCACAGGGTGTCAGCAGTGGTTGCTGTCGTGAAGCCTGGCACTGGACAGGTGGCCGCACTGGCACTGAGCAAGGACTTCGGGCGCGGCCGCGGAAAGACAGAATTACCATTGGGCACGGCTCCAGTGACGGGGCCAGGATCCACCATGAAACTCTTCACTCTTTCGCGCGCGGTGTCCGACGGAATCCCATTGACCACAGTCCTGCCTGGTGGCACCAGTTACACCTCGCCGACTATGGCGAACCCCGCCTCAGGTGCATTTCACAACTACAACACCTCGCCGGCATCCAATGTTTCGATCGTGCAGGCAACCACTCGATCTCTCAACGTGGCCTTCGTCCAACTGGAGGAGCGTGTAGGCGTGCTCCGTATCGCTGATCTCGCCACCCGCATGGGTGCCACTGCGATTCCCTTAACCGGTCCCAGAGCGGTGCTCCACGACGAGGGATCCTTCACTCTCGGTGCGCGCGAGATCCCCGTAGTTCAGATGGCAGCGGCATACGCCACGGTGGCGGCCAACGGACTGGCATGCCCTGCAACATTCGTCACGTCTATTACAACTCCGGCCGGGCGCCGTGACTTTCCAACGGTATGTGAGCAGGTGCTCACCCCTGCAGCTGCTCGTGCAGTCACGTGGACCCTTGAGCAGGTGACGGGGGAGGGGACAGGCAAGTCCGCGAGGCTCCCCGACCGACCCGTAGCCGGAAAGACCGGGACATCGCAAGACGTGGCCTCGGCCTGGTTTGCCGGCTATACCCCCGATTGGGCGACGGTCGTCATGGTTGCGGATCCTCGAGGACCGCGCTACCCGCTGGTCAATACTTTGGGCTACTCACGCGTCTACGGAGGCACGATCCCAGCTGCGGTCTTCGTCGACACGATGACGGCTATCCATCGAGGCTTGCCCGTGAAGCCGATGGTGGGTTCCTTGGACAGCGAGTATCTGCTTGCGGAGCAAACCTCCCTGAGCAGAGTCGTTCCTGACGTCACGGGTCTGACGCTCGCTAATGCTGCCGCAGCAATTGGGGATGCCGGACTGATACCCGAATCGACGACTACCGCGGGCACTGCTGTCGTGAAAAGAACCGTTCCCGGACCGGGAGTACAGGTCGGCAAGGGTGAAGTCGTGCACCTGTTCGCCCAATAGCCCCTTCACTCGGCGTGCGTAGTCTTCCTTCATGGTTGAGCTGGCAGCTCTCTCGGTGGTGCGCATCTACGCGAGCCCACGCAATGGAGCAGACAATTGAGACGACTCGTTGTGCTGCTGTGTGTTCTTGCTGCCGTGGGCATCGGCGGCTCTGCGACTGCACAGGCCGACACCTACGTCGACGGCCGACTCTTCGGTCTGCACGTGCCGCAGATCGCCAATGGGGCAGTGCCGACCGTCTCCTACGGATCGATCCGGCTCTGGGATTCAGGTATCGCATGGGGCTTGGTAGAGCAGAGCCGTGGTCATTACTGGTGGGCTGGATTGGATCGGGCGATCGGGGCTGCCAAAGCCCAGCACGCGGAGATCGTCTACGTGCTCGGCTCAACGCCGAAGTGGGCGGCGACCCACACGTATCAGGGCAGCTACCCGAACAAGGGTGCTGCATCGAATCCCAAGTATCTGGCTGATTGGCGGACGTGGGTGACTGCCGTCGTGCGACGCCACGGCAGCTCAATCGATGCATATCAGATCTGGAATGAGGCGAACCTCCCGACGTTTTGGCAGGGCACAACTCGCCAGATGGCGACGTTGACTCTGGAGGCCAAGCGGATCATCCGCAAACTGGACCCCACCGCGAAGGTCATCGCAGCCAGCAGCACGATAAGGCTGACCAGTTCGTTCAGTCGGTTCTTCCCCGAGTATCTCAATGAGCTCAAGCGTTTAGCTTGGCCCGTTGATGTGTTCGCGATCCATACCTATGGCCCAAGTACGGCAGCACCTGCGATTCGCGAGGCGTACGTCGCGCGTGCGCGGGCGCGACTCAAGGCGGCGAAAGCGCCTGCGCGACCGCTCTGGGACACCGAAATCAACTACGGGATCAAGGGGCCAGGCACTGCCTATCCGGATGTTGACGTGGAGGGAGCACCTGCTGCGGCGGATGTCGCGCAGACGTATCTCGACAGCATCCGCCTGCGACTTGCTCGCACCTACTGGTATTCATGGTCGCCGCCGACCGATCTCCTTGGCGTCACACTGTTCGATGGCACCCTGGGTGCGATCGCCTATCAGACCACGTACTCCTGGCTCGCGCAGGCGACCGTGGGATGCACGAGCGCAACTGTGAGGGTCTGCCACATCAGCAAAGGAGGAGTGCTCTCCGAAGTCGCCTGGATGAGTGCGGGTACCGAGAGCGCATTCCTCGTGCCCGCCTACGCCACACGTTTGTGCGACGCCCTCAACGTGTGCAGCGCGGTAACCGGCGGCTCCACGGTAATGATCGGTCGAATGCCCGTCTGGTTCGGTGCCTAGAGTTCCGTTTGGCAGTGGGCCAGCTACGTGCGGTGCTGTTCAAGAATTGCCGCCCGTCGGTCAGTAGCCTCTGCACATGATTCGCGTGACTCATTTCGGTGCAATGACCGTGTCGGTCGGACTCGCTCTCGGCGCGGTCGCCGGGGCCGTTGTTGCAAGCGCAGTTCCCGACCATGGGGTGATCGCCGCGTACGCTCTGGCGGCGCCGGTCAGCCAGACGCCTTCGGGCCTTGTGGTCCGGGCTGTGGTGCCGGCAGGTTCCACTTGTCCAACGCTCGACATCACTACAGGTGACTCTGGAAGTCGCGCGCATCGCGCTATCCCCATGATTCCGCGCAATGCGCCAGCAACGACAGGTGCAGCCTTCGCATCAATACTCGTGTGCTCGGCACCGGTGCCCATTGGTGTCGTGACGGCGAGCATCGGTGGCCACACGGTTCCCGCGCACATGCCCGATCACATTGCCAAGCTGGCGATGTTTGGCGATTCCGGCTGCCGCATCGTGGTCGGGGAGGTTCAGGACTGCGCTGACGTGAATCAGTGGCCGCTGGCGCGCCTGGGGCGCAGCATGGCAATGCAGCATCCAGATGCGATCGTCTTCAACGGCGACTTCTTCTATCGCGAGGCGCCCTGCCCATCTGTTGACGATGACGAGTGCGGCTCCAGCCCGGCGCCGATCAGCAGCCTGCCCATTACCGACAGTGCCTACGGGTGGATCGCCGATGTGCTGCTTCCCATGGCGCCCGTGCTGCAAACGGCACCGCTGGTCGTCACGCGCGGCAATCACGAGGCCTGCAATCGGGCGGGCAACGGCTACTTCCTGCTCTTTGACCCACGCCAGGGAACAGAGTCAACCTGCGCTCCGGTAGTCAAGAGCAAGGGACTGGAGGCGGCGCCAACAATCCCAACTCCGACATACGCAATCGACCTGCAGGTGAACCCCACTAGGACACTGCGGCTGGCGATAGTGGACACCGCTGGCGGAAGCGACACGGAGGTGACGGCGTACGCGGCAGTACAGCGACCGGCATACCAGGAAGCGGCCAGGCTCGCTGCGCCAGCAAGCGGGCGTGAATCTTGGTTGGTCACGCACCGCCCGCTGTATGCATTCGTTTCCAGCACTTTCGCTAAGCCCGGCAAGGCCTTCGATCCTTGGACTTCCCGCGACCAGGCTGCCGCTGCATTCGGGCTGCTCGGCAACTTCGATCTCGTCTCGTCCTCGCACATACACCTCGCTCAGGCGGTGCAGCTGCCTGGGCTCCCGGGGCAGTTGGTGCTCGGCAATGGCGGCACCCTGCTCGATCCGGCTGTCGGCTATGCACTGCCCACCACTGGTCAGGTGGTCGGTGCCGATCAGGCATATCCGGCACCGGCGTATGCGTGGGTTGACGCGCGCTTTGGCTACGCGATGGCCTATCCAAACGCCAAGGCAGGTTCGTGGAGGATGGCAATGCTCGACGACTCAGGCACGCAATACGCCAGGTGCGGCGTGGACCAGCGACGGCTGTTCTGCTCGAACACCACGCACTAATGCACCAGGACCATCAGACAGCATTTCCGGGGCTCGGATACGAGACGGCTCGGACAACATCACTTGGCCGTATCGCAACCTGGGTCGTGTTTGCCCTTATGGCTGTGGGCGCTTGGGCTGCCGTTGCGCTGAACACTGGTTGGCTGCTGACGGCAGCAGAAGGCTTGTCCTTCTTGATTGCGCTGCCGACCTACATCTTGTTGAGCCTGCGCTATGGAGGGGACGCGAGCGGCCTGACAACTCGCGGTCGCATCACCGGGATTGGCTGGACGAACATCGTGCTCCTTGTATTACTGCCAATGCTGATGACCGCCTACGGCGCTGCCAACGCGCCGCTGTACGGGAGTCACTCAGTGCGAGGGCATTGGGATCAGTTCGTTCCCACTATTCCTGCCTTCATAGTTCCGTATCTCTTCACGTACGTGTGGGTTGTATCGACCGTCACTTTCTTTGCACTCCGTCTCCTCAACCGGCATCTGCGAACCGTTCTGGTCGCCGGACTGCTCTGCGTTAGTACGGCGATCGGTACTTTCTTTCTGTTCCAAACTGATGTCAACACGATCGTGCTCAGCCAAGACGCCTACAGCAACTTCCTCTGGTCATGGATGAGATACATGGATGAGCACATGTTCTCGATACCTGACTACGGCGATTTCCCTAGCGTGCATGTCGCCTGGTCTGTCACTCTGGCGATCGCATGGGTACGCCGCGAGAGGCGGTGGTGGTCGCTCGGAGTGGTGGTCTTGGCCGCATTGATCATTACTGCGACCCAGGTTCTGCATCAGCACAGCCTGATGGCAGCCGTCTACGGCATTGTTGTGGCCATTGCGATGTACGCAGTGTCGTGGTGGCTGCTTGAGTACCTACCCGCGGTCCGCAGTTTTCGTCGCGTATCCGATGCGGAAGCAGCATCGCTCCATTAGGTTCCGATGGACAGCCTCATCACTTGCATACCCGAGAGGCATGGATGTCCGAGCAACACCTGCTGGATTGGAAGCGCAACAACGCTGCCGCCAGCCTCGCAGTTTTTCTGCTGTGCATCACCTTCGCCTTCACCAATCCCTTCTTGCCGCTCTACATCCAGCAGATCGATGGCATGAGTGGACCAGAGGCGGCCATGTGGGCAGGCATCGCAACTGGCTTGCAGGGGATTGGTGCTTTCGTATCTGGCCCGTTCTGGGGCATGGCCGGCGACCGATGGGGGCGCAAGCCAATGCTCGTGCGCGCCTGCCTCGGCGGAGCAACCGGATTGCTGCTCCTGGGCTTCGCAGCCACCACCTGGCAGATCGTGGCGATCCGTTTCTTCATCGGCCTGATGGCCGGTGCACCGGCGGCTGCAATGGCGCTCATCGCAGCCGGCACACCTGGCGCCTCGCTGCCCAAGGCCTTGGGCCGCTTGCAGGCCTCGATAATGGGCGGCTCGGCTCTTGGTCCCGTGATCGCCATCGTGCTGGTTGCGATGTGGGGCTACCGCCCGACCTTCATCCTCGCCGGCATTCTCATGTTCTCTGGAGCAGCCGTCGTGATGATCATGATCCGCGAGCCAAAGTTCGCCCTTGCTCCAGTGCACACGACCGAGAAGCGCGGCATGCGCTCGGTGCTCAAATCGCCAGTGGCCTGGGCTGCCCTTGGACTGGTACTCAGCCTCAGCTTCGCGGGCCCGATGATCCAGCCGATCTTGGCACCGTACGTCGTGACCCTCCTCCCGCCAGGCACCAACCCGACTGTCGCGGTCGGCATGCTCTTCTTCGGAATTTCAGCAGCAAGTGCCATAGCCGCCATGAACGCGGGCCGGCTCATCTCGCGGTCCGGAATCCAGCGACTACTGCTGATTTCCACGCTCGGCGTTGCGGTGTTCCTGTTCCCAATGGGCATCGTCAAGACTGTCGTGGCGCTGGCATTTCTGGTCGTGCTCATGTCCATCTTCCAAGGGCTGCTCCAGACCAGCGCAGTGGCACTGTTGCCGACCTTGGTCTCGGCTGCCGCACTCAGCTCGATGTTCGGCCTATATCAGAGCGTGCAGTCGCTGTCCTCACAGATCGGACCTGCGATCGGCGGCATCGTCGCGGCGCACGTCGGATTCACCGCAGTCTTCCCGCTGGCGGCCATCGCGCTCCTCGTCTTTGGACTGCCGATGTTCTGGAACTTCAAGCGGGTTGCCCGCAAGGCTGCTGCAGTCGAAAACACGCCTGACCTCGTGAATCTGACCGACTAGCACTCGTACAGAATTCACGAGCAGCTTCGCGAATCGTAGATGACAGGATCTCGGATATGGATTTGGAACTGATTGGCAAACGCGCACTTGTGACTGGCGGGAGTCGCGGCATTGGCAAGGCCATCGCCTTGGCGCTGGCACAAGAGGGCTGCGATGTCGTGGTGACAGCGCGGAACGAGGAGGCTTTGCGCGCGAGTGCTGCAGAACTTGCTGACATAACAGGAAGTCGTGTGGTGCCGGTCGTTGCCGATACGAACTCTGCAACAGCGATCCGGGGCATGGTCGCCGAAGCCGTAGCTGCGCTCGGCGGCATCGACATCTTGGTGAACAACGCCGCCCGCCCGGGTGGCCCTCAGCCGCCTCCCAAATTGGCCGACATCACCGCCGAAGAATTCTGGGAAGACATGAACGTCAAGGTGCTGGGCTATCTGCGTTGCGCTCAGGCCGTGGTGCCACACATGCTCGAGGGTGGCTGGGGCCGCATCATCAATATTTCTGGGCTGGCCGCCCGCTCGACAGGTGCGACTCTGGGCTCGATGCGCAACGTCGCGGTGGCCGCTATGACCAAGAACCTCGCCGATGAACTCGGGCCGCAAGGCATCAATGTGACCGTTGTGCACCCTGGCGGGACGCGCACCGAGGCAAGCGCATCCAAATTGGCAAGGCTCGCCGAGACTCAAGGCATCACTGCTGCCGAAGCAGAGAAGCTCATGGGTCAAAATTCAATTCGCCGGATGCTGGACGCCTCCGAAGTGGCTACGGTCGTCGCTTTCCTTGCTTCGCCTCGCAGCGTCGCGATCAACGGGGATGCCATTGCTGCCGGAGGCGGAACCCCGGGGCCGATCTTCTACTGAAACGGCCGCCTTCCTCTGGGTATCAGCCGTGCTAGTCGATCTTCCCAATGGGTTCGCGTTTTTCTGCTTGGAAGATGTCTTCAGTGCGGCCTCGCGCCCAATACCCAGAAATTGAGATGGCCTCGCGGGGAACCTCACGTTGAGCCAGAGCCCTGCGCACTGCCTTGATCGATTCGCGCTCTCCATGCGCGAAGACCTGCACACCAGCACCCTTGTTGGTCTCCTGAGGCCACTGCCCTTCCTGCAGGCAACGCGCGAGGAACTCCGCATCAGAAGCATCGGGATTGAGCAGCCATTCAACGCGCACCTTGCTGACGTTAGCGATTTCGATGATGTCGTCTGTCTGGGTGATTTCGAGGTGGGCAACTCCTTCGGCTTCTGCAGGCAAGCTCTCGATTGCACAGCTGATAGCCGGCAATCCAGAAAGGTCGCCGACGAAGACATGCCATCGGGCTTCAGTGTCTGGCTTGAATCCGCTTCCAGGTCCGCTCAGCGCAAATCGATCACCGGGCTTGGCATTTGCTGCCCACGGAGCAGCTATGCCGGTGTCGCCGTGCACGACGAAGTCAATTGCCAATTTCTGCGCGGAGGCATCGAACCAGCGCACTGTGTACGTGCGAGTCACCGGGAGTTGTTCGGCTGGCAAGGTCTCGCGCAATGCAGCGATGTCATACGGGGGCTCAAGGCCGAGCGCGGGATCAGCGAACATCAACTTCACGTATGCGTCAGTGTTGCCGTCGTGTGCAAAGTCAGCAAGTGAGGGCCCACCTGCAACCACGCGTATCAGGTGCGGGCCAAGCCATTGGGTTGAATCCACCGTCAGCACATGCTGCATGCGGGCTGTCTTTCGTGGCGTTGCCGATGGATCCTGCTTTGCCTCTGCCATGAGTTGGTCCGTTCCCTTGAGGTGCCGGCTCGTCTCAGCACAGATTGCTTGTACTTAGCCTACCCTAACTTCCCATCTGGGATTGGCGCTCGACTGTCGGAGACAGTCTCATTCCTGCCCTTCGCCAGCTCGTTTGGCTCCATGCTCAGCTTTTCCCACGCGCGGCTTTGCCTTCACTTAGTCTGCATTTCGACTGCTGCGCGACCGCGAGAGGACTCTATGTCTGCAAACACCGTCGAGGACTTTCGGCTGCAAGCTCGCACCTGGCTCAAGGACAACATGCCACGGGTAGATGACATGCCAGATCAACGCCCAGTTGGCACCCGCTTAACCACGGATGAGCATCTTGCGTCATGGGCTCGCCATCGCGAACTTCAGAAGCTGCTCTTCGCTGGGGGATTTGCCGGAATCTGCTACCCGCGTGAATACGGAGGCCAGGGTCTTACTCGAGCGCATCAGGATGCCTTCAATGAAGAATGCGTCGAGTATGAAATGCCGTGGCAGATCACCGGCGCATCATTACTGATTTGTGCACCCATGATTTTGGAGATGGGCACTGAAGAGCAGAAGCAGAAGTTTGTGCGCGGGGCAGTCTCAGGTGAGCTGGTTTTGTGTCAATTGCTTTCGGAGCCCAGCGGAGGATCCGATCTTGCTGGCTTGCTCACTCGGGCTGACCGCGATGGCGATACCTACATCGTCAACGGCCAGAAGACATGGAGCACCTTTGCCTACGCCGCTGACTACGGCACTTGCTTGGTGCGAACTGATTGGGATGCACCAAAGCACCGGGGTCTGTCGATGATCATCGTGCCAATCAATCATCCATCACTTCACCTCAACAGAGTGCGCATGGTCAACGGTGACGAAGAGTTCTGCGAGGAGTTCTTCACCGATCTTGTTGTTCCTGCCGAGAATCTCATCAGCACTGAGAACGATGGTTGGACAGTTGCGCAGCGCCAACTCTTCTACGAACGCCAAGCTGTCGGCGGCGCCTCTCCGTATGCCAGTGGCCGCGGCCGCAATCAAGGCTTCATGGCATCGGTTCCCATCGAGGATCTCGCACGCGATGTGGGAAAATCAGCAGATCCAGCAACGAGGGAACTCGTGGGATGGGCGCATGCCCAGGATGTGGTGATGGGGCAACTCGTGAAGCGCGTGAGCACTGGCATGGCATCAGGGGAGTACCCAGCGCTGGCAAGCGCGATGATGCGTCTGAACCATGCCGAAGTGCCTCAGCAGAAGCAGGACATGATGCTCGATATCGCGGGCAGCAGGGCGCTCACCAACGACGCACAGGGCAATGGCTACTTGCAAACAATTGGAGTCAACTACTTGATGCGTCAGGGCATCAGTTTGGGTGGTGGCTCAGCTGAGATGAGTCGAAACATGATTGCCGAGCGGGTGCTTGGAATGCCGCGTGAGCTCGCTGCAGATCGTGATGTGCCGTTTCGAGAGGTCCGCCGAGGGCGCTAGGTCGGATCAACAATGCGCGCGCGCTTGGCGCCGAAGGCATGTGCGTCGACGTAGTCACGGATCGCTGGAATCGCTGAGTCGAGTTTGCCGTTGGAAGAAGCGGCTTTGAGCAATGCCTTGGTTCCATTCACAGTACTGACACGCTGGAAGAAGTTGAAGCGGAATCCGTAGAGCTCTTGCTGTTCTTCGCTCATCAGCATTGCGTAGGCATGAGTGAAAAGGCGCTTGACCAGGTCGCCCGGGCCCTTGGGAAAGTCAGTAGGCACCATCATTTCCTTGAACCAGATCACCGGAGTGGTTTTGGCAAGACGTGGAATCATGGCATCCATGTAGGTATCGAGGTCCGCGACCTTCTCGGAGACCTTCTCCAGGTCGCAGCCGACCAATCGCGCGGCAACTGCCCTCTGCTCCTTGACGAATTGATCCTCCTCGGCCGGAGTCAGGTTGGGTCCGTACTCACGCACCGCGCGCAGGATCATCCAGGTCAGTGCCTGATGCACCCAGGCGAGCGAGTCGGGATCGTCGGCCCGGTAGGAAGCACCAGTATTCGGGTCAACCGCGGTGCGTGTCGCGTGGAGTCGGCGCAAATGCTCGCCTGCGCGCTCAGCGGATGCGACATCACCATACGTGATGGTGACGGTGTAGTCGCCCGTGAGTTTTGCGCGCTCCTCTGGCTTCTGACGTACGGACGAGGATTGATCCACGACGTACATCACGGGCGGAAGCAGCATCTGCAGCATTGCCGCAGCACCTGCTGCGAGGCCAACAACGGGGGCGGCCATCACTTTCCATGTGACGCTGTCGGGTCCGTAGAGCCCGTCGTCCTCTGTGTTGTCCAGCCTCAATGCCTTCTGGACGATCGGTCATGGTTCCTCCTCGTGAGAGGACAACCGTATCCGGGCATTGTTTCCTAGCCGAGAGTTTGCTCGACCCTCTTGGAGAGATGGATCTCAGGTGTTCCGTCTTCATGCGCGAAGTCGATGAACAGCGACTCCGGTTGCCAGCCTTCTGCTGAAACCATTGTTCGATACTGCCGAGCTTCAGGCATGGCAACAGTGAATACACCGTCGCCGTTGGTGTGAGACCAATCGACGAGCACATCCTTATCATCCAGAACCTCAACGAGTGCCGCGACTACTGGCTGCCCATTCACGTCGATGACGCGTCCATGGCGAGCCATGTCGTGAGTGCGTCCTGATGACTTTGCCGCATGATCGTCCATCACCACCACGGGTACGTGCAGTTGCTGCTCGTCAGCAACGACCTGCGAGTCAAACAGTGAAGTCCTGACTCGAATAGTGAGCGCGAATCCTGCCGCCATCAGTGCAATGACCCCGCCCATGAGGAAGGCGTCGATGAATGCGCTATCTGAAGGATAGATGTGGTCACCCACGGCAATAGTGGATCCGGCGAGCAATGCCGCAACCGCTGCACTGGAGAGAGCCGCTCCGGATGCTCGTGCCAAAGTATTGATGCCATTGGCCGCGGCAGTCTGAGTGATGGGTACTGATGCCATCAGCAGGGTAGGCAATGAACCGAATGCGATTGCCATACCGACCGACACCACAATCGCCGCCATGATGATGACCGTGAGCGATCCTCCTAAGGGAATTCGAAGGAAGTAGCCAGTAGCCATCACTAATGCACCGCAGCACAGGGTGATGCGAGCTCCGAATTTCCGCGTGATTCGAGCCGACTGTGGAGCAACGATCAGTGACATCAGCGCAGCGGGCACCATCAAGAGCCCCGCATCTGTCGCCGTGAGCCCAAATGCGTAACCGGTGCTCGTCGGCAGTTGAAGAAGCTGCAGAGTGGCGAGGGTGTTGATGTAGATGGACGCGCCAATGAGCACAGCAGTGATGTGAGTCATCAAGACCGGGCGATTGAGGGTGGTCTTGATATCGACGAGTGGATCCTTGACTCGCCGTTCCCAGGGAACCCACAAGATGAAGATCAGAGCCGAGGCGCCGAAGGCGGTCAGGGTTGAAGAGCTCGACCATCCCCAAGTGGTGGCCTTAGTGATCCCAAGCAGCAGGCAGAACAGAGCTGCGGACAGCAATAGCGCTCCGACGATGTCGAAAGAGCCGCCTGTGCGCACTTCGGATTCTTGGATCACAATCGACACTGCAACGATCAGTGCAGCGGCGAGAACCGCTGAGAGCCAGAACACCGATTGCCACCCGAAGGCGCCATACAAGACTCCAGCCATGGGCAGGCCGAATGCACTTCCAATGCCGAGGGTGGCACTCAGGAGAGCGACCGAGGAACTCAAGCGTTCGGCTGGGAGCGCGTCGCGCATCACGCTAATGCCGATCGCGATCACGGCGCTCGCCGTTCCCTGAAAGGCTCGGCCGACTACAAGCGTCCACAGGCTCGTACTCACGACTGCAAGGAGAGATCCGAAGAGCAGCATGCTCAGGCTGACCAGCATCATGCGCTTCTTGCCGTACATGTCAGCAAGCCTGGTAAGTGAAGGAGTTGCAATTGCTCCAGCCAGCAAGGTGGCGGTCACGAGCCAAGAAGCGTCACTGACGCTCACGCCAAGAATGCCTGGTAAGTCAGTCAGCAGTGGAATGAGAATCGATTGCATCACGGAGACGGTGGCGCCACCGATGCAGAGCACCGCAACGATGACGGAGGGCGGCATCGGCGTTTTCGTGCGTGCCAAGGCTTCACCTGCGTTCCGTATGCGCCACCTGTTCTGGTGAACAGTTGTTCACGGTACCAACGGATGGGCGAAGCGGAGGGCAAATTCCTGTAGACATGCGTGTGGCGAGCACCGAAGGCACTCGCCACACGCACATCTGCCAAGAGGACTAGCCGCCCAGGATGACCTTGCCTGTTGTGGTGTCGATGTACTTGTTGCCACATGTTGCCTTGGTGTCAGGAACCAGATCGGTTCCCTTGGCGATCATGTACCAAGCGCACAGCGGCGGGTTGCCGTTGGGCATGAGGCCTGGCTTGAAGCTGATCTTCTCTGGCACAAGGCCGCCACCGTTGTAGTTGGTGACATTGCGCAGATTATTGATGAAGGACGCACGAGTTGGGCACCTGCCGGCGACCTTGAGGCCCTTGATCAACAGATCGGCACCAAGGAAGCCCTGAGGTGCTGCTGAGGAGAAGGGGTTGAGCCCTGCAGCTTTCATTCCTGATGCGAAGGTCTTCACTGCACGAACGTTCACTCCGACTGGCACAGTGCCGTAGTTGACGCCAATCGCGCCGTCAAGAGCGCCGTTGGCACTCTTCAGCACGGAGGGGTCTGAAAGGCCGGCGACGTACATGGTCTTCAGGTTGACTCCCTGCTGCTTAAGCGCTTGCGCGATGGAGATTGCTCCATCGATGAACATCACCATGATCGCGCCGTCAGAACCGGAGTTCTTGACGCGCAGTGCTGTGGAGGTTGCATCGTGCGTGCCCTGAGGCTCGTCCGAGATACGCAGTGACTGAGTGATGCCGTTCACGTACTGGAACAGGGCTGCCGTTGCATTTCCTGAAGCCGAAGCACCCGTGGAGACGTGGTTGATGTTCGCAACCTTGGTCACACCGGCTTGCTTGAGCTTCTCCAGCACGCCGGTGCTGGCGATAGCTGGGTTGGAGGAGGTCGTGGCCCCTGTTGCACCGAAGGCATTGCGGTCAGTGCCAAAGGCTGGGTTGGAGAAGCCGGTGACCGGGATGCCCTGATCCTTGAGGGTCGGGTACATCGACGTGATGTTGGTCTGAGCGGTCAGTCCGAACATGTTGTCAGATTGCAGGGCCTTCTGCATGGCTGTGATCTGGCCACTGCCGTTGGACTGATCGTCATAGACCTTGTAGATGAGCTTGCGACCAAAGACGCCACCCTTGGCGTTCTCCTGATCGATGCGCAACTGCGCCGCCTCAGACGAACCGATGTAGTTGGCTGCCGCTGCGCCAGTCTTTGGCCCAATCCAACCTAGGTTGACTGTGGTCGGGGTGACACCGGGGGTGGCGGGGCACGACGCGTTGCTGGCAGGAGTCACCGGCTTGGGTGCCGCAGTTGCAGCGAGCGCACCGTTGGCAGCCAGCGACATGATCATCGCGGCACTGACGCCTCCGATGGCTGCCGCTGTTCGGCGACGGCCCGTCATTGAGATTGACATTGAATTCCCTTCAACGATCGGCACACAATTTGGGTGTCGATGGTGAGTGGGGATTTGTGTCTAGCTATCTCCCGCCACACCAATACTTTTGAGAGTAAGGACAGTGGGGGAACAAACCAATACGCAACGGACATTCGTTACAGCATCGTGATTTGAAGGCCGCAATTGCGCTGAAGTGAAGAGCTTGCCTGCGAAGGCTTCTTTGTGCCAGTAGATCAGGGCGTGATCACTAATTTTCCGCGGACGTGCCCGGTCTGACTCAACTCATGAGCCTTCGCTGCATCGTGGAAACCGAAAGTTGCCTGAATGGGAATGATCGCTTTGCCCTGTTCGGCTAGCGCGGCCACTTCTGCGTAGGCCGCAAACAGATCGCCTTCGTTGCTCGATCGGCGAGCACCTACGGCAGCTGGATTCGGGTCGGCAACGGTGATGACATCGTTCGGATCAGGAACAAGGGTCACGAGATCAGCGATCGAACCTGAGCCCACGGTGTCGATGACGTAATCGACACCTTCTGGTGCGAGTGCTGCAACTCGTGCAGCCAGGCCTTCGCCGTAGGTTGTCGGAATGACACCGAGGGATCGCAGGAATTCATGGTTGCCTTCGCTAGCAGTACCGATGACCTTGAGTCCACGGCCAACTGCAAGTTGTGCCGCAACTGAGCCGACCCCTCCGGCGGCACCTTCGATAAGGATTGTCTTGCCAACTTCGACACCCAACTGATCGAGGCAGCGAACTGATGTTGATGAGGCCACGCCAGCCCCCGCAGCCTCGGCAAAACTCCAGGCCGTTGGCTTCTTGCCCCAGCCCACCAACACTGCGAATTGGGCCGTAGAGCCGCCAACCGCACTGCCGAACACCTCGTCGCCAATGTTCACTCCTGTTACGCCCTCGCCAATTTCATCCACGACTCCAGAGGCGTCGCGCCCGATAACTGATGGAAACTCCACGGGCATCATCTGGGCCATGTAGCCGGCACGGAATTTCCAATCCACAGGATTGACGCTGGCGGCCTTCACGGCGATGCGCACCTGCCCGGGTCCGGCATGGGTATCGGGAACTTCTGCAACATGAAGAACCTGTGGGTCGCCGTACTCCTCAAAGACCACTGCGCGCATGTCAACTCCAGTCTGAATCAGTTGATAGTTCAACTAACAGTACGCCCGGTCGTCCTGTCACGCGGGTGAATGCGTCAACACCATTGTTTGGGCTGGAATCGAGGGGCATTCGGGCCATTGGGAAGAGCCGGCCCCGCACACTCTTGGCCAGTAGCCTGACTCCATGAAACTTGCAGTTCATTACCCGAATTTCAGTTTCCCCGGTGGCTCCGAGGCAATCGCTCCAACGATTGCTGCAACTGTGCGCGCGGCTGAAGAGAACGGCTGCACGCAGTTCACGGTGATGGATCACTGGTTCCAGATGGAAATGCTCGCCACGGCGCAAGATCCGATGCTTGAGGGGTACACCACCTTGGGCTTCCTTGCCGGACAGACGCAGAGCATTCGTCTAGGTCTGCTCGTCACGGGCGTTACGTATCGACACCCAGGCTTGCTGGCCAAGACGGTAGCCACTTTGGATGTGCTCTCCGGTGGTCGAGCCGAACTCGGCATCGGCGCCGCCTGGTACGACCGTGAGCATGCTGGTCTTGGGGTGGCGTTCCCGCCGATTGCAGAACGCTTCGAGAGGCTTGAAGAAGCTCTGCAGATCTGTTTGCAGATGTGGAGCCCGAACGAGGGCCCATATCAAGGAATCCACTATCAACTGGCAGAGACCATCTGCCGACCCATGCCGCTGCAATCGCCCAGACCATCGATTTTGATTGGCGGGGGTGGCGAGAAGAAGACACTGCGCTTAGTCGCGAAGTATGCGGACTCCTGCAATCTGTTCGCGACTGATCAGGACGCCGTGCAACACAAGATCAAAGTACTCGAGCAGCATTGCAAGGACGAAGGTCGCGAATTCTCCAGCGTCCACAAGACGATTACTTCGGGGTCGCTGGGTCCTGCGCAGGAAGCCAGCAACTTCGTCGAGCGAATGAGGCCCTTTGCTGACATGGGTGTTGACCAAGTGTGGGTAACGCCCGCCGGACCGAATCCAGCTGAATGGATCGCTCAGTTCGCAGACAAGGTTGTACCGCAGTTGAGCGAGCTTTAGCGATTTGTGTTGACTGATTCTCGAAGCGTGAACCTGCTCGCCGATCTGCTCTTGGCAACTGCGAGATCTGCCCCAGATGCATTGGCAATCCACGTGCCTGGCGTGCGCGACTGGACGCACGGGGACTTAGAAGATCGTTCCGGGCAGATTGCTCAGGTGCTGGTCGAGCTTGGCATCAAGCCCGGTGATCGTGTGGCCGTGCAAATCCCAAAGTCGGCCGAAGCCATTGCCTTGCATCTTGCCTGCATTCGCGCAGGTGCGATCTATCTGCCATTGAATTCCACCTACACGCCAACTGAACTCATCGTGCTGCTCGATGACGCAGAGCCAACTCTGCTGGTGCGTGAGGAATCCTTGAACCACGCAGTGGCCCGACTGAGCATCGGCGAGATCCTTGCAAGAGCCGAAGCCGCTGCATCGAAATTCGCAGACGTGGCCCGTGGTCCAGGGGATCCGGCCAGCATCCTCTACACGAGCGGAACGACCGGCAAGCCCAAGGGTGCCGTCCTCAGCCATGGCAACCTTGCCTCCAGTGCAAGAACTTTGGTGGTCGCCTGGGGCTTCACTTCAGATGATGTTCTGCTTCATATCCTGCCGCTCTTTCACACCCATGGCTTGTACGTCGCGGTCCACACGGCGTTGGCCAGCGGCGCTTCAATGATCTTGCATGAATCCTTTGATCCCAAGAGCGTGGTCGCGGATCTGCCGTCATCAACAGTCTTGATGGGAGTGCCCACTCATTACGTTCGACTGCTCGCCGAACCAAGTTTTGTCGGGGGAGTGACTGCGAATCTTCGTCTCTTCACTTCGGGTTCGGCACCTATGCTCGTGTCCACTCATCATGAGTTCACCGAGCGAACAGGGCAAGTAATTCTGGAGCGCTATGGCATGACTGAAACATGCATGCTCACGTCCAATCCATTGATCGGGCAGCGCAAAGCCGGAACTGTTGGGCCACCACTTCCGGGAGTTGAACTGCGATTGGCGGAAGGCTCATCTGGAGGAATCCAGGTGCGGGGCCCGAATGTGTTTGATGGCTACTGGCGACGACCCGAACTCAAAGCCAGCGAGTTCACCGACGATGGTTGGTTCATCACCGGAGACCTCGGGCTTATCGACGACGACGGCTATGTGGAGATCGTTGGGCGCTCGAAGGATTTGATCATCTCCGGTGGATTGAATGTGTATCCAAAGGAGATTGAGTTGCTTCTCGATTCGCTGCCTGGCATCGAGGAATCCGCGGTCATTGGTGTTGCCGATCCAGACTTTGGCGAGGCCGTTGTTGCCGTCGTCGTGCTTGACGGCTCTGTGTCGACCACGCCTGAGGCAATCCGCTTGGCCGCACGTGAGCAATTGGCTGGCTTCAAGGTGCCCAAGAGGGTCTTCGTGGTTGATGCACTGCCGCGCAATGCGATGGGCAAGGTTGAGAAGGCGAGATTGCGAGCCAGCTACGCCGCTCAGTAGGGAAGAACAGCCAGCCCAAATCACTAATGCTGCAGCAGGATGGATTGCTGAGTTCGACGAAAGGCGATCAATAGGCGTCGTGCAAATCATTGATCCCATGTAGAACCGAGCCACTACTGGGGCCACGTCGATCCATTGGAGTCCAATGTGCGTGCGATCGCGTGCTATGAGCGGCTGGGATTCCTGTCTATCGGTATGCAGGTATTCGGCGATGATCGCTGCCTGGTGCATCAACTCACACGTGAGCGCTGGCACCTGTTTCGCTCTTCTGGGCTGTCGGATACGTCATTGACTCAATAGCCAACTTCGTCGGGTTATGGTCATCGAACCGCTTGCAGACCCGACAATCACTTGGAGCCACGATGAAGCCTCGCCTTTCCCTGACACTCGCAGCCTCATTCAGCTTGCTCGCGATTGGCGCGATTGGGGCCTCGACGGCAGCGACAGCGACGCCTGCCGGAACGACCACTGTGATCAATTGTGCTGGCAAGGGCGTGGTCAAGCCCACATCCATCACCATCACTTGTGCTGATGGCGGCGTGTCTGTCAACAAGATCACTTGGTCAAGCTGGAACCCAAATGAAGCTCGCGGCAAGGGAGTTCTGTCGTGGAACACCTGCCTGCCACAGAATTGTGCGGCGGGCATTGGTGTCACCTACCCCGTCACGATAAAGCTTGGCGGTCTCGCACATGCTCCAAAGAGTCTGGCATTCTCGAAGATGACTCTTGGATTCCCCGAAGGTGGCCCAGCATCGCTCGACACTGGCACCTACATCTTGGACAGCGCGGCTCGATGACCTTAGAGTTATAACAAGCGCTACTCCTGCTGCTCCAGTCCCGGGCAGAGCCTCGTACATGAAGAGGCACTCTGCTGAGAAGGGACTCAGAATGACGAGTGAAGAAAGTCTTGCGGTGCTTGTGCGAGTTGATATTGAGCGTGAAGCACCAGACGATTCGAGGATCGGTACGGCCGACACTCTCATGCGCCTGTGCAAAGCGGCGGTGCGAGTGCTCCCGGCAAGTGGGGCAGCGGTCAGTCTTATTACCGATGTTGGTCCGGCGGGAATCATCGCGTCGTCGAGCAGTTGGGCTGCGACGGCGGAAGAATTGCAGTTCACCTTGGGCGAGAGTCCGGGTTGGGATGCATTTGAAGCACGGGTTCCCGTATCGGCGCCCGATCTTGCCGCTGTAGATGAGATCCGGTGGCCCGGCTACGCGGCCTCGGCTCTTGAGCACGGGGTTGGCTCGGTGTTTGCCTTCCCATTGCTATCGGGCACCTCGCGAATGGGCGTGCTGGATATCTACCGCGACGAATCCAGCAGTTTGAGTGAGGAGTCGCTGGCCTATGCGCGGGCGTGCTGCAGCGTTGCAACGGCCGAACTCTTGGATGGGCAGGAGGAAGCCGGCTCAGGCTCCATTCCACTCGGCTTTGACGGAGCCCTGGATTCGCAGTTCGCGATTCACCAGGCTCAGGGGATGGTCATGGTTCAACTTGGAGTGAATTTGTCTGAGTCAATGTCTCGCATGCGCGCGCATGCCTATGCCAATGATCTAGCCTTAGGGCAGGTCGCACGCAACGTTGTGGGCAGAACGTTGGATCTCAGTGGGGACCAGCGGTGATCACTGTCGCCGAGATGGGAAGTAACAAATGAATATCGAGACCTCAGAGCGGGTGGCTGCGATCTTTGTCGAGGTTGCTGACACCCTTGTTGAAGAGTTTGATGTTGTTGAATTTCTCCAGATGGTTACTACCCGCGCCTCTGAGTTGGTCCCAGACTCCGACGCTGGGATTTTGATCGCGGACAAGAACAATCTTCTTCAATTCATGGCTGCCTCCGATGAGCGCACCGAGTTGCTGGAGCTGTTCCAAGTTCAGTCGCATCAGGGACCCTGTCAGGACTGTTTCACGCTCGGCGTTCCGGTCATCAACGCAGATCTGCGAACAGCAAATGAGCGTTGGCCCAGATTCGCGCCGCGCGCAGTAGCTGCTGGCTTTCGATCTGTGCACGCATTTCCGCTCCGATTGCGACAACAGGTCATTGGCGCCCTGAATCTGTTCAGCGCCGACGTTGGCCAGTTAGAGCCCGAAGAAGTGCGACTAGTACAGGCCTTGGCCGACTTGGCCACGATCGGTCTCCTGCAGGAACGTGCAATCACGCGGGGTGAGGTGCTGAGCGAGCAGTTGCAGGGAGCGCTCAACAGCCGCATCATCATTGAGCAGGCAAAGGGTGTGTTGGCGCAGATCCATGGATGCAGCGTCGATGAAGGATTCAACATGTTGCGTGGCTTCTGCCGGACCAACAATCTGCTGTTGAGCACGGTAGCTGCGGCAGTCGTGAGCGAACCGGCTCTCTATCCCGGCCTGACCACTCGCTGAAGTCTCTTTACTCGCTCGATTTCTCAATGGAGAGTCATGTCATTCATTCTTTGGATCATCGCGGTGGTCATCGCCATCGTCGGAATAGTCCAACTGGTTCAAGGGCATTTCATCCTGGGGATTGCGCTCATCATCCTGGCGTGCCTGGTCGGCCCGGGCGGTTATTCAATCTTCAAGTCGCGAGGCTCAAGTTCTTAACGCTTCCAAAATCTCTACTGAGCCCCGGGCTTCAGTTCGATGAAGAGCCCATGGGCTTCGATCGTCAGGATCTCTTCGTCATAGATGGCGCCGTAGACGTACCTCTTGCGTCCGTCGATGCGCTCGATGAAGCACTCGACTCGCAAGTCCCGGTCGATGGGCGTCACATGCCGATAGTCGATATTCAAGTAAGCCGTGCGGCAGATAGGGCGACCGTGATTCGCCACGCGTCCGAGCACTTGATCCATCAAGAGTGGAATTGCTCCGCCGTGCACTGCGCCATTGCCGCCAAGGTAGAAAGCTGAAAAGCAGACCTTCGCGTCGAGCCGCTGCTCGCTCTGAGTGACGTCGAACATTTCAGGGGCGAGAGTCCGACTGCCACCAGAGCGCCGAATGTCATCCCAGGACTTGTCGCGCGAAACGATGTATCGGTATTCGTCAAGCAGTGATGCGACTTCCTCAAGAGTTCTGGCCGCCTGCAAGGCGATCTCAGGCGGTGCGTTTGTGCTCGACACTCGATCCTGAACCGCGCGTAGCGATATGCCGAGTTGATGGATCGGCGTCAGTGTCGGCAATTGCTCCGACTCTTCAAGGAAGATGCTCATGTTTCCCTAACTGGTCTGGGCGCGTGCAACCGAAAGGGCGTCGGCCCACCACTTCAAGTCGTTGACCATGATGTCGAAGCGTGGCTTGAGAGATTCAAGTAGCGCGGGATCGAGGCGATCCTGGGCCATCATGGCCGGACGCATGACATCGGGCAGAATGTGCACAGCGTGACGCAAGGGTGCCATCTCGAATTCGGCTGCGACCTGACGCAGCTGCTCAACTGCACGAGCGCCGCCAACACTGCCCCATGCGATGAATGCGACGGGCTTACGCGTCCATTCGACAAACAGGTGATCCATGGCATTTTTCAAAGCCGCAGTGTACCCGTGGTTGTACTCTGGCGTGAGGATGATGAATCCGTCGGCACTGTCAATGTGCGAGGCGAAAGCGCCGATGGCTTCGGTTGAGTATTTGCGCGGGGTGCGGGCAGGGGTGGGAATGTCGTACTCGGGCAGCGGATGATCGCGAAGGTCGACCAGATCAACTTCGATTCCGTCGACCTTGGCCAACTCTGCGACCGCCCAACGAGCCGGGATATCGGCAAAGCGACCCTCGCGCGTGCTGCCAATAATCACTGCAATCCGAGTCATCGATGGTTCCCTTCAAAGAATGGTTGAACGTTAAAGTATCGCGTACATCCCTATGCAGAGACGCAGTTTCGCAGAATCACCAAGCGTAGGCCTCCGGCGCTGTTCCCCCTGGGCCCGGAAACATCACGTCGAGAGCTGCGAGTGCTTCTGAATCCAGGCTGATGTCCAGCGAGCGCAAAGAGCCGTCCAGTTGGGCAAGGGTTCTTGGGCCGATGATGGGCGCGGTCACGCCGGACTGATGCAGCAGCCAGGCCAGGGCTGTGTCGGCTGGATCCTCATCGCGAGCCTGGCAGAAATCCTCCCAAGCTTGAATGGTTGGCCGTAGCTGCTCGAGGCGACGGTTGGTGCGATCAACGCTGCTGCGTCCCAGATCCCCCTTGGCCTGCTTCTTGATGATGCCGCCTAGAAGACCGGCCTGCAGCGGTGACCACGGAATCACGCCCACCCCATAGTGCTGAGCCGCCGGGAGTACTTCGAGTTCGATCGTGCGGGCCAGCAAGTTGTAAAGCGATTGCTCGCTGGACAGTCCCAGGAAGTTGCGACTCCGAGCCGTCTCTTGCGCCTGAGCGATGTGCCAGCCGGCAAAGTTGGAGGATCCGACGTAAATAATCTTGCCTTGATTACGCAGCACCTCCATTGCTTCCCAGATTTCCTCCCATGGAGTGCGGCGATCAATGTGGTGCATTTGGTAGATATCGATGTAATCGGTCTGCAGACGCTTGAGTGAGGCATCACAGGCACGTCGAATGTTGAGCGCGGAGAGACGTCCGTCATTGGGCCAATCCGTCATTGGCATGTAGAGCTTGGTCGCCAGCACTGTCTTCTCGCGGCGGTCACCGCCCTTGGCAAACCAATTGCCCACGATCCTTTCAGTGAGGCCGGCGTTTCCGGGGCCACCATAGAAGTTGGCGCTGTCAAAGAAGTTGATGCCGACCGATAGCGCGTGATCCATGATCTCGAAGGAGTCAGCTTCGGATGTTTGAGGTCCGAAGTTCATGGTGCCAAGGCAGAGCTTGCTGACGGACAGGCCGGTGCGTCCCAGATGTGTGTATTTCATCTGGGCATTTGAGCACAAGGCTGCCCTGCTTGGGCAGGGATCGGTACAGATCGATCGACTATTCCCGTGTGTGACTTGGCGATAACCTGAGCGCATGCCCCTTCAAGGTGAATATGAGCCCAGTCCGGTCCGATTTGTTCGCGAACAGGTTGCGCTGATCGAGTCTTCCGGCGGTACCGAGGGCACCAAGCATCCGGAGGGATATCCGGTCATCGTGTTGACCACCCTTGGTGCGAAGTCAGGCAAGATCCGAAAGTCCGCGTTGATGCGAGTCGAGCATGAGGGCAAGTACGCGGTCGTGGCCTCGATGGGTGGCGCTCCGACAAACCCAACTTGGTACAACAATTTGCTGACCAACCCAAATGTGGAATTGCAGGATGGTCCGTCCAAGCAGGACTACACAGCGCACCTCGCTGAAGGCGAAGAGCGCGAGGTCTGGTGGGAGCGTTCAGTTGACGCCTTCCCGCCGTACGCGGAATATCAGACCAGGACCGACCGTCAGATACCGGTCTTCATCCTGGAGTCGTAAGCAAGGCCAATTTCGCGGCCATGCCACTGGCATACTCCGATTTCGTGACCTCCTCCTTTCCCGGCATTCCCCCGCAAGCTTTTGGTTTCTACCAAACTCTCGCGACCAACAACACCCGCGAATGGTGGGCTGCGCATAAGTCCGACTACGAGCGTTTCGTCCGCGATCCAATGGTCGCGCTCCTGGCTGAACTCGAAGCTGAGTTCGGGCACGGACATATGTTTCGTCCCCATCGCGATACTCGCTTCGCCAAGGACAAGACGCCGATCAAGGAACACCAGGGCGCGGTCGTCGAGATCGAAGACGCCATGGGCTACTACGTGCAGATCTCGGCTACCGGCCTGAGCGTGGGCGGTGGCTGGTACGCGGCCGCAGGACAACAGATGCAGCGATACCGCAATGCCGTAGAAAGCCCTGTTGTTGCAGAACTCGAGCGCATGCTGGCTCAACTTGGGCGCAAGTTCGCTATTGACGGGGATCCGGTGAAGACTCGCCCGCGCGGAGTGGCAGCAGATCACCCCAAGTTGGAGTTGATGCGATTCCGCAGGGTCACCGCGATGCGCGAGTACCCGGCGCAAGACTGGGTCAACACACCCAAGACTCTGACCGCAGTTCGCAGAGATTGGCGAGCACTTCGGCCCCTCCTGGAATTTCTGGCCGACCAGGTTGGGCCAGCTGAAGACCCCGGCGCCGAATAACAGTCAATACTGGGACCGTGGAGATCACCGAGGAAGCATGGGCTGCACAAGTCCAAACTGCTGCCGTTGTCGGCGATTCCAGCGCACTCACGAAGTTGTTCGCCCAGGGCCATGAGATCTTCGGGGAGCAAGCGGGCACAAAATGGGCGACGGCGCTTTCGGGATTGGACGGCACTGCCGTCACCGGATAGGCACGTCTAGAGCGCTACCGCTTTGGCTCAGGCGTTGAGTATGAGCACGAGAATCCCCAAGGCTGCAAACAGTGCGGCCAAGTACAGCATCAGCACGCCTATCGCCGCAACGCGTAAAGGAGCGCGGTATTCGCCAGCTGCATATTTGAATGCATTCTGCAGAATCACGGCGAATCCAGTCGCGTCCTTCGTGGAATCGCCGTGCGGGTCGCGTTGAGACCAGTACGCCCGTTCATTGGACATGCCCGCTCCAGCAAAGCCAACTCCGAAACTCGCCAACACGAACGCGAAGATAAACAAGGTCACAGCGGCGAGGTTCATGGCTGGACCGTATCTTCTTCGCTGATCCTCAAAGAAGGTGAATCAGACCTCGTCGATGGGAGACTTCTGCGGTGACGCCGATGATCTCGCTGAAAGATGTGCACAAGACCTACGGCCAAACCCATGCACTTGATGGGCTATCACTCGAAGTGGTCGAAGGTCAGGCCCATGGCCTGTTGGGCCCCAATGGTGCCGGTAAGACCACCACCCTGCGGATCCTGCTCGGACTGGCCAAGGCAGATTCCGGCGAAGTCTCGATCCTGAGCGCTGATCCTTGGAAGTCTGCAGCCCAGATCCACGCTCAGCTGGCCTACGTTCCCGGCGACATTGTCATTTGGCCGGGGCTTTCCGGCGGAGAGTTCATTGACGCCATCGGTCGCCTGCGCACGGGTTTCAATCTGAAACGTCGCGATGAGTTGATATCTGCATTTGAATTGGATCCGCGCAAGAAGGTCAGGGCCTATTCCAAGGGAAACCGACAGAAGTTGTCGCTTATCTCTGCGCTTGCTTGTGACGTTGATCTGTACCTATTCGACGAGCCCACCGACGGACTGGATCCGTTGATGGCCCAAGTATTCAGGGAGCAGATCACCTGTCTTTCCAAATTGGGGCGCACCGTGTTGCTCTCAAGTCATGTTCTGGCCGAAGTCGAAGCCGTATGCGACTACGTGAGCATCGTGCGTGCAGGGCGGCTGATTGAGACGGGTTCCCTGTCGAGCTTGCGGCATCTCTCTCGCACCACATTGGTCGTGAAGTTGGAGCGAATGGCCCCTGATCTACCAGGGATGCATGATCTGGTACGCACGGGTCCGACCCTGAAGGCAACAGTCGAGACTGATGCGATCCCGGCGCTGATGTCCAGCTTGGTGACTTACGGCATCGAATCCCTGGAAGTGCGTCCGCCAACTCTCGAGGAAATGTTCATGCAGCACTATCGGGAAGATCCCGAGCAGTGAGTGCGCATAGCGCTCCCTCAACAGCATGGTCGCACCTGGCGCGCTTTCGAGTTCGGCTGGATCGCTTCCGCATCTTGGCTTGGGTAGCGGCAGGACTCTTGCTCACCACTCTGGTCGCTGCGACTTGGGACGCCCTGTATCCGAGCGCCGCTGAGAGGTTGAACTTCGCTGCGACCTTGCAGGCTGCGCCGGCACTCACGGCTCTGCTCGGCCCACTTCAAGCACCTGAATCAACCGGAGGGCTCACCACTTGGCGAGTCGGCGCGCTCGCGAGTTTGTTGATTGGCATCGTCGTTGTCTTTCTGGTCGTGCGAAATACACGTGCGGACATGGGAACGGGCCGAGCTGAACTGATCCTGAGTGGCCGGCTTCAGCGCCGCAGCGTGATCAGTGCCGGTGTATTCCCTGCAGTTGTGCTCGCAGTAGGTGTCGGAGCAGCCTGCGCAACTGCCCTTGGAGTCGGCGGGCGGGGTTGGACGGGCGCCTTGGTCTACGGATCGAGCGTGGCTGGAACCTTGTTGCTGTTCGCCGCCGTAGCGTCGATTACAGCGCAGGCGGTCAATTCAACTCGGGGAGCCAATGGCCTGGGCATCTTGATCATTGCACTTGCGTTCGTTGTCACAGCGATAGGAAATACGCGTGAGTCTTCGGCTCTCACTGATCTCACGCCCTTCGGCTGGATGTCCAATGCGAGTCCGTTTGCGCTCGATCGCTGGGCTTGGGCCGTGCTGCCTTGGGTTGTTGCCGTGATGGTGTTCGCAGTGTCATTCGCCCTTGCATCGAAGAGGGATGTTGGTTCGGCTTGGATACGCGAGTCCCTTGGGCCGGTACACGCGCCGGCCTGGCTCAAGAATCCCTTCGCGCTCATGTGGCGGACGGATATGAGTTTGATTTTCGGCTGGGCCATCGGCCTTGTCGCTCTCTCTCTTTTCATGGGATATCTCGCTGGCTCGCTTACCAAACTCATCCAGGACAATCCACAGATTCAAGAGTTGATGAGCCGGCTCTCTGATGTCCCAATCACCAACAGCCTGACTCCCGTCATCCTTTCCTTCACTGCGCTGGGTGCTGCTGCCTATCCGATCTCTTTGCTCCTGAGACAAGCCAGCGACGAATCGGAGGGCCGTCTGGAGCTGTTGCTGAGCACCCGGATGCGTCGAAGCGAAGTGCTGGGCGCGCGGGTAGTCGAGGCGCTCATCGGGGCTGTGGTGCTGCAATTCCTCGTCGGCATAGGAGTGGGAGGCGTTGCAGGATTCTTTGCGGACGATCGGTGGACCACGCTCGTGGATTCCGTGGGCTTCTCCATCGTCGCGCTACCAGCGATCTGGTTCATCGCAGCGTTGACTGCGCTCGTGGTGGGGTGCGCCCCGCAACTGTCCTGGCTCAGTTGGCTGGCACTGGCCTGGTGCGTCGTGATTGGTGAGCTTGGACCGCTCATGAACCTTCCGCAATGGACTCAACACCTGACGCCGTATTGGTACAACCCTGAATGGCCAATTCAAGCCAGCGCGTGGCCTGCACTTGTGCTGCTCCTTCTCACCGCCGCAATGCTTACCGGCGCATTCGTCACATTCCAGCGGCGAAGGATCCCGCGCTAAGCCTTGGAGTAGTCGGGCAGGAATCGAAGCAGAATTGTTCCGTCCTCAATCAGCACCTGCGAAATTGATCCGTATACAGGTGCATCCAGATTGCCGATCAGACTCTTAGTGGCTCCTTGAATCATAGGAGTGATGGTCAAGAGCAGTTCGTCCAGCAATTGCGCTTGGACCAAACTGGTGAGCAGCGATGGCCCGCCTTCTGAGTGCACGCGTGTCAGCCCGCGCAACTGCAAGGCTTGCAGCGCCAATGCAAGATCGACTTGTTCCTCACCGCACGCAACCAGTTCGGAGCTCGAATTAAGCCATTCGGGAGCAGAGGCGATGGCTTTTGCAGTCGTCAACAGGATTGTGGTGGGGGATTCAGGCTGCCGCTGCGCAAAGAGCGGTAGATCGTGGTGTAGAGCCAGATGTTGCGACACCAATGCAATCGGAACTGCCGCTGGGCGGTATCTCTCGGCTCGCGCTGTGCCAGCACCCACGAGGATGACGTCGCTGTCTCGACGCAGCACGCCGAAGGCTTGCATGTCGATGGGAGTTGCGATCGTCGCTGACCTTCCATCTGAGCCAACTGCAGCTCCGTCTTGAGTCATCACCATGTTGCAGCGCACCCATACCTGCTCTTTGTTCGTTGCTGAGAGCGGCCATTCATAGAGAGCAGAACTGAATTCGACGTCAGTCAGTTGACCTTCGGGGGAACTCAGTCTTTGCATTTGCGGATCCTCGCATGCCTTCCGGTTTGGAATTGTCATCGAGTTGCTGATTGGCTACGTCAATGGAACTCTCCGGAATCCTGAGCGGACTCTTTGCTGGTGTAGTGATCGGGCTGATCGCCCGCATCTTGGTGCCCAGCATGCAACCGATTGGCTGCTTCCTTACGGTCTTCATCGGCATCCTCGGTGCTGCCGGAGGCATTGCCCTGGCAACTGCGGGCGGATGGGACGACAGTTTCTGGCTGACCTTCATTACTCAGATTGTGATTGCCACCATCTTGGTTGCGATTGTCGCTTCGCTGTTCAGAAGGAGTTCTCCATGACCTCGCTTGCACCTGATCGACGCACTGTGCTCCTTGGTCTTTGTGGAGTTGTGGCCGCCGGACAACGGTGCTTGGCGCTGTCCCTCGCACGGTTCGACGTATGCGGTAAATGGCAAAGTGACAGGTGGCCCAGCAGAACGTGATCTGGCTGCTGTGATGTCAGTCTTCAAGAACGGCGTGCTCACTTTCGGCTGAACGCTAATTAATGATGGCCCATCGCTATGCGATGGGCCATCATTGTTGTGGGCGATACTGGAATCGAACCAGTGACCTCTTCCGTGTCAAGGAAGCGCGCTAGCCCCTGCGCCAATCGCCCAAGACCGCAGAAGACTACACGTGGGCGACCTTGTTGGGGCATGCGGCCATGTGCACGCGATGGACGTTGCCAATGAATGCGCTGTTTGTGGAATGCGAGTCACAGAAGTGCCTGTAAATGGGCTTTGGATGTGCAGGTCTGGCTTGCGCGAGAGCCGATCTCGACTTGAGGTGGAGACGGGATTTGAACCCGTGTAGACGGCTTTGCAGGCCGTTGCCTCGCCTCTCGGCCACTCCACCGCTTCGCCCGAAGGCGCAGACTGCGCCAAATTGGCGCTGACGAGCGGACGACGGGATTCGAACCCGCGACCCTCACCTTGGCAAGGTGATGCGCTACCAGCTGCGCTACGTCCGCATGACCTGAACGGTCGATGAAGAAGACTATCTGACGTGCTGCACTGACGCGAACCTGGGGAGAGCGGCGCGGCAGAATGTAGATGTGATTGTTCATGCCCACGAGCCGCTGGCATACGCGGGCGGCAAGTGGGCAACTGATCTGGTTGAAGTCTCGTCAGATTGGTCGGTGCTGGAGTCCCAAGGACTTTGGATCGGCGTCGTTCCATACGAAGGCGTGCCGAGATTTCTTCGCTTCGAAACGTGGAGTGAGCAGATGCCGGTGCTTGTCGGCAGTTCTTGGAAGGGGCCTGATGTGGGCTCCTGGACGAGTTCGATGGATAGAGACAGCTACATCGCTGCCGTAGAGGCGACTCGGGAAGCCGTGGCGGCAGGTCAGGTCTATCAAGCCAATATCTGCCGGGTGCTTCGTGCACCACTAGGTGACCTTGATCGCGACATTGCCGGGCTGCACTCGCTGCTCATGCGCGATAACCCGGCGCCCTTTGCCTTCATGTTGCGGGTCCCCGAACTCGATCTGCATATCGCCTCGGCTAGCCCTGAGTTGTTTCTTTCGCGCGAAGACGAGCTGCTGATTTCAGGCCCGATCAAGGGGACGGGGCGCACCCTTGCCGATCTCACAGACAAAGACAGAGCCGAGAACATCATGATCGTGGATCTGGTGCGCAACGATCTAGCGCGCGTTTCGCAGGTGGGCACCGTTGAAGTCCCTCATCTGCTGCAAGAAGAGCAGCATCCCGGGCTTGTTCATCTCGTGTCCCAAGTTTCGGGCCAGTTGATACCCGGCACTTCCTGGGAGCAGATCTTCGACTCCACATTTCCTCCTGGCTCCGTAACCGGAGCACCAAAATCAACAGCGCTGAAGTTGATTGCAACACTCGAACCTGCGGCTCGTTCCTGGTACTGCGGGGCAATGGGATGGATTGATGTTGACGCCGACACCGCAGCACTCAGCGTTGGTATTCGCAGCTTTTGGATCGAGGGCGATGAGTTGTGCTTTGGCACTGGGGCAGGGATCACCTGGCTTTCAGATGCAGCACGTGAGTGGGCGGAGACTGAGTTGAAGGCAGGTCACCTCACCGCAGTGGCTAGCCGACAATGGAGCACTGCTGATGGGAGACGAGAGTGATTTGGTGGGGGACGATTTCCGGCGGTGAACTGCTTGAGGATTCGGCGCGACCGATCTCGTATTTGGATCGCGGCTTTCTCGTTGGCGAGGGAGTATTCGAAACCTTGGTAGTGAAGAACGGTGTGCCGTTCGCACTCACCCGTCATCTTGATCGCCTTGAGCGATCTGCAGCAATTCTTAGACTTCCGGTGTTGGATCTTGAAGTGATCAGGCAGGCCGTAGCCGATGTGGTGGATGCCAATCTCGAAAGCGTGGGCGCCTACGGCCGATTGCGCATCACCATCACTTCGGGGGACGGGTATCCAAGTGTGCTGGCCACTTTTGCTGCGCAAGCCCATTGGCCTGAGACCACCAGTGTCATCACAGTTCCATGGGTAAGAAATGAACGATCTGCAATCGTCGGAGCCAAGACCACTTCCTATGCCGAAAATGTGGCCGCGCTTGCGGCCGTGCAAGCCAAAGGAGTGTCCGAAGCGCTGCTCGCCAACACTCAGGGTCTGCTGTGCGAAGGCACCACCTCGAATGTCTTTGTGGTGATTGATGGCAAGGTAATGACGCCGAGTTTGGCCAGCGGTTGTCTACCGGGCGTCACTCGCGACTTGGTTTTGGAATGGTGCGGGGCGCAAGAAACTGAGTTGCCCTACGAAATCCTTGAGTCCGCCGATGAGATATTCCTGACTTCATCCACTCGGGGGGTTCATCCGGTAGCACGCATTGATGAACGCATGCTCGATGCTCGACCCGTGGGCACTGCGCTGCGTGCAAGCTTTGCAGAGCAGTGCAATGAGACGATCGATCCCTAGCAGCAAGACCTCCTTCCCTTTCTTTGCTAGATCCCTTGATAGGTGCGAGTCAGACTGAAGGGACTCCACTGATTCGCGATGCCTGGCGCGCTTGCGTTCACTGTGCAAAAGCCACGCTTCTTGAACTTCAACGTGACAGCGCCACTGGATGGAAAGCCAAGAGCGCACACGGTGCGGCTTGACTTCGCAACCGCCCAGTTGATGGCCTGACCGGCATTGGTTTCTCCCTGTGCTGCTGTCTGCAAGACCGTTGTCTGCTTGGCCTTCACCTTGCCTGAAAGCGGCGCATTGAGTACAGCTGTTTGCGTTCCCAGACCAGGGGTGACCGTGTAGTTCTGCGCGACCGGTGCGTAGCCATTGCCACCTGCTGAGCGGGCGATCACCGTGCACTGGCCGGTGGCAACGCCAACGGTCAAGGTCAGACCAGACGTCGTGCACGGCCCGGTGTCAGACAAGGTGACGGCTGCTCCCGAAAGAGTGCCGGCCTGGAAAGTGATCGATGTTCCCTGCCCCAGTTGGTAGGTCCCATTGGGAGCCCACTGGCCAACTCCAGGCTGGATCAATGTGATGACATCAGTTGCGACTGGTCCGGTGTTCATCGTGATGACTTCACTGGTGGAGCCAGATGCACCTTGATTGGACGTGTAGTTGGCGCCAATCTGCACCTGTCCAGAGATAGTCGGCGTCCACTGATAACTGGCCACGCCATTGATGAGCGGAACCGACGGGCTGATCGGCACCCCGTTCTGGGTGAAGCCGACGGAGCCTTGGATGGTGCTTGGGGCGACCGTGGCCTTGAGAGTCTGCGGAACGCCAACGCTCATCGTCGGCGGCAGACTCAAATAGATCGGGCTGCCGCTGGAAGTTGCGATGGTCACGTCCTGAGGTGAGGTGGAGACCTGCGCGTTGTTGTCACCAGAGTAAGTCGCTTGGAAGGTGTAAGAGCCAGCCGAAGTAGGAGTCCACCAGTAGTAGGCGTAGGCCTGGCCTGCCCCTGGCCCCGCGGTGAGTCCCATGGTCTGCAGGGTCACACCGTTGATGTCCTTCACGACAACAGTTCCGGTGGGCGAGTAACTGCTCGCACTGCCCGACTGCACAATCACCATGATCTTTGTGGCGGTGCCAACCTGGGCATTGTTCGGCGCGTTGACCGTGGTCGAAGTGGCAACCGTGGAGATATTGGCACCGCCCAGTGGCACTGGCGTGCATGTGCTGCCAATTGATGCCTGAGTGACGAGCCCGGTGATATTGGGAGTCCAGTAGATCGTGCCGTCTCCATTGATGTCGGCCCAGACAGGGTTTGCGCTCGACACGGTGCCGTTGCTGTAGGTAACTGAGAAGAGCAACTCAGAACTCGGGCACACATCTTGAACATTGATCACCTGCGTGATGCCCACAGCACCGCTGCCGTAGCCGCTCACCGATACGGCCTGTGCTGGGCCGGCCGCCAGGCCAAGTGCTCCAAGGACCAGACCAGCAGTCGCGAGCAGGCGCAAGCCTCGGCGTTTGTGGGAGTCATGCATGGTGGTTCTCCTTAACTGGGCGGCAGCGCGCATAGATCACATTGGCTGAAAGGTAACTTGATCGGAGGAGCTTCTCCGGCTGCCACGCATGAAGCAGCAGCACCGCGGAGAACGGAGTGCTGTGAGATAGAGTTCCGCTCATTCCGGGCGATTGGCTCAGTGGTAGAGCACTCGCTTCACACGCGAGGGGTCACTGGTTCGAACCCAGTATCGCCCACCAACCGGAACGCTTTGGTATGGCGTTGTGGCGTAGATAAAGAGGAGATTCTGTGGCACAGACCGCCTTCGACATCGTGGGCGGGGATCGCTCAGTCGTCGTCGCTCGAATCAATGGGGAGATTCGCGATCTCTCAACCGAAATATCCGAAACTGATCTCGTAGAGCCCATCTCAGTCCAGACTCCTGAAGGCTTGGCCGTGCTGCGGCATTCGGTGGCGCACGTTCTGGCTCAGGCAGTCCAGGACACCTTTCCCGATGCAAAGTTGGGCATTGGCCCACCGATTCAAGACGGCTTCTACTACGACTTCGACGTGGAACGCCCATTCACCCCTGATGATCTGGTTGAACTTGAGAAGCGCATGACCTCGATCCTCAAGAGTGGTCAGCGCTTCGAGCGTCGCGTTGTCTCAGATGATGAGGCCCTGGCTGAACTTGCCGCAGAGCCATACAAGCTTCGGCTGATCGGCAGCGCAGGTGGAGCCGAGGTCATGGAAGTTGGTGGCAAGGAACTCACCATCTATGACAACGTCAATATCAAGACGGGTGAACGCTGTTGGGGAGATCTCTGCCGTGGCCCACATGTTCCCGACACTCGCTACATCCCCACCAACGCCATCAAGCTGATGCGCACCGCTGCTGCCTATTGGCTCGGCGACCAGAAGAACGAGCAACTCCAGCGCATCTACGGCACTGCTTGGCCCTCCAAGGATCAGTTGAAGGGGTACCTCACATTTCTTGAGGAAGCCGAGCGTCGCGATCACCGACGTCTGGGTGCCGAGCTCGATCTCTTTTCGTTCCCGGAGGAAATTGGCTCAGGCTTGGCTGTGTTCCACCCCAAGGGCGGAGTCATTCGTCGGGTGATGGAGGACTACTCACGGCTGCGCCATGACGAGGCTGGCTATGAGTTCGTCAACAGCCCGCACATCACCAAGGGCGCGCTCTTCGAGAAGTCCCAACATCTGGATTGGTATTCCGAAGGCATGTATCCACCCATGCATCTGGATGCCGAATTTGATGATGAGGGCAATATTCGCCGGCAAGGCCAGGACTACTACCTCAAGCCGATGAACTGTCCAATGCACAACCTCATCTTCGATGCTCGCGGTCGTTCCTATCGCGAACTGCCACTGCGACTATTCGAATTCGGCACGGTCTATCGATACGAGAAGTCCGGAGTCGTGCAAGGCCTGACCCGCGCTCGCGGCTTCACCCAAGACGATGCACACATCTACTGCACCAAGGAGCAGATGCCCGGCGAGCTCGATTCGCTGCTCACCTTCGTTCTTGATGTGCTGCGTGACTATGGCTTGAACGATTTCTACCTTGAGTTGTCCACGCGCGATCCTGAGAAGTCGGTTGGCTCTGTTGAAGTCTGGGCCGAAGCCACCGAAATCCTCCGCCTTGCGGCGAGCAATCAGGGCCTGGATCTTGTGCTGGATGAAGGTGGCGCCGCCTTCTACGGTCCAAAGATTTCAGTCCAGGCCAAGGATGCCATCGGACGAACCTGGCAGATGTCGACAATTCAGGTGGATTTCAATCTTCCCGAACTTTTCGATCTGCAATATCAAGCCTCTGATGGCACCCGGCAGCGGCCAGTCATGATCCATCGAGCCCTCTTTGGCTCGATCGAACGGTTCTTTGCAGTGCTGCTGGAGCATTACGCGGGCGCCTTTCCACCTTGGCTTGCACCGGTTCAGGTCATCGGAATCCCGATCACCGATGAGCACATTGAGTATCTGACTGAAGTAGCGGCCCGGTTGCGCGCACATGGGATTCGCGTTGAAGTTGATACGTCTGATGACCGGATGCAGAAGAAGATTCGCACTGCTCAGCGGCAGAAGATTCCCTACATGCTGATTGCCGGTGACGAAGACAAGGCGGCTGGGGCCGTGTCCTTCCGATATCGCGACGGAACCCAGAAGAACGGTGTGGACATAGAAGCGGCCATCGCCGAGATCGTTGCCGCGGTTCAAGCTCGCGAACAGGTGTAGAGATGTCAAGCGCCTGGGATCGACTCTGGACCCCGCATCGCATGAGTTACATCAAGGGTGAGGGAAAGCCCACGCATGGTGATGAGGGCCATGACTGTCCTTTCTGCCGTTCACCAAATCTTGCGGACACAGACGGCCTGATAATTGCCCGTGGCGAATCGGTCTATGCGCTCTTGAATCTGTACCCATACAACGCAGGGCATCTGATGATTTGTCCCTACCGTCATGTGGCCGACTACACCCAACTCACGCCAGCAGAAGTGAGCGAACTTGGTGCTTTCACCCAACGCGCTATGGCCGTGCTTCGAACTGTTTCCAACGCCCAGGGCTTCAATATTGGGATGAATCAGGGGGAGGTCTCGGGAGCGGGAATCGCAGCACATCTGCACCAACATGTGGTGCCGCGTTGGGGTGGTGACACAAATTTCATGCCCGTTATTGCTGGCACCAAAGTCATGCCGCAACTCCTGGAACAGACGCGTGTGATGCTTGCTGAGGCCTGGAACTAATCGACCAGCGGCAACAGTTGGATACCAGTCTTCTTGGGTATTCTGGCGAAGCCTGCGGATTCACGCGTAAAAGTTCCTGCCCCATGCGAAAGCGAACGAATGTCAATCGCGTAGCGCGATAGTTCCTGCGCAGGCACAACTGCAATCAAGGTCACAGTGCCGTCGGCGGCAACATCTGATTGCGTGACTCGGGCGCGTTTGATCTCAAGATCCTTTGTGATGGCGTCGACAAATTCCTCGGGAGTTGTGATGGTCAAGGTGTCGATTGGTTCGAGGAGAATTTTCGTTGCGTTGCTTTCCGCATCCACTACGGCCAAGCATCCGGCACGTTCGAAGGCGTGCACTGAAGGATGTGGCACCGGGAGGTCAACGTCGGTGATCCGAATTCGAACGTCGGTAGTGGGGTAACCAGCCAGAGCGCCCTGCATCATTTGTTGTCTCACTCCACGCTCGACAGCGGCTCTGAAGTGAGGAGGGCATTCTTCTTGATCCACCCCATTGACGATCTCAATGCCGGAACCTTGGTCAAGGGGTTCCATCTCGATTGAGCAGGCCACCATTGGCCCATCTTCATCCGATGGATCACAGCTGGCGCCATGACCGCGCGTGGGGGCAAGCAGGGTTTCGCGCAATGAGATCTTGAGTTCCTCTGCAACGACTTCGATCGCGAATCTCTCCCGCATGCGTTCAACGGCGAGTTCGCCATGTGCCTCTCCCAGGCACCACAGCACAAGTTGCCCATCAATCAATTCAAATCTCAGCGTCGGATCTTCAGCAATCAATCGTTCGAGTGCTGGCGCGAGGTGAGTCTCGTGGGCAACGACTGCCGTCGAAATCGCAATTGGCAACCGTGCCTCAGGCATGAGCCACGGCTCAATAAGCATCGGGTTTGTGGTGTACGAAATCGTGTCGCCCGTCTCAGCGCGATTGAGTTGAGTGACGCTGACGATGCTGCCGGCGATCGCGCTCTCAACATTGGTGCGAATAGCTCCGACAGACAGCCAGAGTTGACCGTCGCGCTCGGTGAGATCGTGATCGAAGCGGTCACCGCGGTTGTGAAAGTGACCTGAGATGTGCAGTGGGGCTTCTGCGGGCAGCCTGCCGGAAAACACGCGTACGAGGGAGATCTTGCCAAGTTGGGGATCGGTCGTTGTCTTGATCACTTCGGCGCAAAGCGGGCCTTCAGGATCGGCCGTCAGTGGCGGAATTGCTTCGCCCTGGGGGTTGGTGACCATCGGCAATTCACGCTCGAGTGGTGATGGGAAGGATCGAACTATGAGATCGAGAATAAGTTCTGCGCCAACGCCGTTGTTTCCGGAAAATGCCTGGACCGGAAAGAAATGGCCGCGCACGATGGCGCGCTCAAGATCGCTCGAGAGAAGTTCCGCGCTGATCTCCTGACCTTCAATGATGAGGTCCATCAGAACTTCATCGTCGGATTCAGCGGCGATGCCTTCCATGAGCGCTTTCCTCGCATCAGCGGTCATGGCCAAGTGCTCAGGATCGGCAGCTCGCTCCTGACGTTTTGCACTGCTCCATTCGTGAATGCGATTGGTGATGAGATCCAGCACGCCGACGAACGAACCATCGTCATCGAGAACTGGTAAGTGCAACGGAAGCACATCGCGACCACCTGTGAACATGCGGTGGCAAACCGCAACTGTTTCTTCGAAATCCGACTCTTCGTTGTCGAGATTGGTCACCACCACAGCGCGAGGCATCTTGATGGCTTCGCACTCGTCCCAAAGATTTCGGGTAGCGGCATCGATGCCATCCATTGATGAAACCACGAAGAGTGCGGCGTCGGCGGCGCGCAGTCCAGCCCGCACTTCACCGAGATAGTCTTCAAAGCCAGGCGTATCAAGAAGATTGATCAGACAGTCGCCATACTCAAGTGAGGCAATCGAAAGACCTACGGATCTGCCCTGGCGACGGGCGCTGGAGTCGTGATCCAGAGTGGACGTGCCAGAGTCCACTGAGCCTGCCGAGGTAATTGCGCCCGATGATGCGATCAGATGTTCAGCCAGCGTGGTCTTGCCAGAACCTGTCGCGCCAAGAAGCACCACATTGCGAATCGCCGCAACCTGGGTTGGCTGGGCTGGACCGAACGTCATTAAGGGCCTTTCAATTGATCTGAATGCGTCCAGACTCCACCTCCTGGGCGCAAGCCGCAACTCGCTCTCAGCAAGGATTCAGATGATTCCCGGTAGCATCGGACATTCGCGCCGCTCAACACCTGGAGAAGCATGCTGAACAACCCCGGTGCGCGACAGGTGATAACTGCTGTACTGCTGCCGCCAGCCAAATTCTTGCTTCGGATCAAGGTATCGCCAGATGTCATAACGCTGGTTGGAACCTTGGGTGTCGTGCTCTCCGCGTTGATCTGTTTCCCGCATGGCCGTTTCATCTTGGGTGTTGTGCTTATCACCGCCTTCGCACTCAGCGATCTACTCGACGGCACCATGGCGCGCCTTGCCGGCACGAGTGGACCATGGGGAAATTTCCTGGACGCGACCTTGGATCGGATTGCAGACGGCGCTATTTTCGCTGCCTTCATCTGGTGGGCTCTGCTCAATGATCAGCTGGGTGTTGGCTTGGCTGCCAGTTTGGCTCTGGTGACCGGTCAAGTGACCTCGTATGCGAAAGCTCGGGCCGAAGCTGTGGGTGCCACCGCAAATGTTGGCATTGCTGAACGGGCTGAACGCCTCATCATTGTGCTGTTCGCCGCGTTCCTCACTGGCTTTGGCGTGCCCTATGTACTCCCAATCGCCTTGTGGCTCATTGGAGCCCTCGGTGTGATCACAATCGTGCAGAGGATGGTCTACGTGCGTGGGCAGTTGCGAACGTGATCAACGCAGCAATGGCGCGTGGTAGGGCCACCGAGGAGGCCTTTCGACTTGCCTGGTTTGCGAGTCGGCATCTGCCCGAATCCAGTGTGCGCTCTGCATTCATGATGGCGGCCGACCAGGTCTATCGCCGCAATGGAACAGGGGTGCAGCGCCTTCGGATGAATCTGAAACGCGTTCGGCCTGATTTTTCGACAGCCAAATTGGAGAAGATCACCAAGGCCGGCATGCACAGTTATATGCGCTATTGGATGGAGGCCTTCAGGCTGCCGTCTTGGACAACGGAACAGATCCGAGAGCGCTTCTATCTGGACAACACCAAGATGCTCGACGAAGCCATGGCAACCGGATCTGGCGTGATCATGGTCCCCGGGCATCTGGCCAACTGGGACTCGGCCGGGGCATGGGCAGCGGATCGATACGACGGGTTGGCGACTGTTGCCGAACGACTCAAGCCAGAAGGCCTGTTCACCCAATTCCTTGAATACCGCCGCGCCCTGGGAATGAACGTTCTGCCTCTAGGCGAACCAGATGTCGTGAGATCCCTGGCCCGGACCTTGCAGCGCGGCGGCATGGTCGCATTGCTGGGCGACCGCGACATTGGCGGAAACGGAGTCGAAGTCGACTTCCTGGGAGGCCGGGCGACACTACCCGCCGGCCCCGCGCTGCTCAGCACGCTGACGAGTGCGCCCATCCTGCCAATCGGGCTTTGGTACGACGGTCCGAAATTGCGTGGGCACATCTACGAGCCAATCATCCCGAATCCTGGCGAGGATCGAGCCACGCAAGTCCAACAGATGACGCAGAAAATGGCCATTAGCCTTGGCCAGGCAATCTATGAACATCCGCAGGACTGGCACATGATGCAGAAGGTTTGGTTGTGAGCGCTCAGATGCGCATTGGCATGGTCTGCCCCTATGCCTGGGACGTTCCGGGAGGAGTGCGATCGCACGTTGCTGATCTGACTGCTGAGTTGCGACAGCGGGGTCATTTCGTTGACATCCTGGCGCCCTTGGATGAGGACAGTTCCGTGGCTCACGAAGTCACCAATGGAGGCAAGCCCGTTGCTGTTCGCTACAACGGCTCGATCGCGCGATTGAACTTTGGCCTGCGGGCCACGCGACAAGCCCGAAAGTGGATCCAGGAAGGCAACTTCGATCTGATCCACGTGCACGAGCCGATGGCACCTGGGCTTTCGTTGCTCTCCATTTGGGTCGCTGATGGCCCGATTGTTGCCACCTGGCATTCATCGAATCCGCATTCCCGCATCTTGGCGAGTGTGAATCGACTTGCTCAAACGGCGATGGAAAAGGTCAGTGCACGTATCGCGGTCAGCGAAGATGCCCGGCGGACCCTCGTTGCACACGTCGGCGGCGATGCAGTCCTGATTCCCAATGGTGTTCGCGTGCAAACCTTCGTTGGCGCCGGAACGCACCCGGCTTTCACGACTCCGGGTCACTCATTGCTCTTTCTGGGTCGGCTCGACGAATCCCGCAAGGGCTTGGCCGTGTTGCTCGAAGCTATGCCAGCGATCATCGCAGGTGACCCCGAGGTTCACCTCTACGTTGCGGGTCCCGGCGATATTGGAGACTTCCAAGAGCAGTTGTCACCTGTCGTGCGGGAGCACATCACTTTTCTCGGCCTCGTAACCAACGAAGAGAAAGCGCAGGCACTGCACTCGGCGGATGTGTATATCGCGCCAAACACTGGTGCTGAATCCTTCGGAATAGTGCTGATCGAAGCGATGGCCGCGGGCACTGCGGTTCTCGCTGCCGACCTTGCGGCATTTGCGCGAGTGCTCAACGACGGCAAGGCAGGCCAGCTCTTTGCCAATGAGGACAGCTCTGCCTTGGCCATCGCCGCGCTGCGGTTGTTATCGGATCCGCAAGAACGCGCCCGGCTCGTAGCTGCGGGCACTGATCGAGTCCGCAGATTCGACTGGGATGTTGTCGTTGACGATGTGCTTGCGGTGTACGACAGCGTTACAGCTTCTGGAGAGAGAGTGACTGAGGATCTGCGCGGACAGATCATGGGCCGATTCAGCAACGGACTTGGGCAGGGAGGTCGCTGATATGAACTGGTGGTTGCTTGCCCTAGCGAGCGTTATCGTGCTCATGTTCGCCTGGTACTTGAGTACAACAGCCGGACGACTCGACCGACTTCATCGACGAATCGAGACTTCCACCTTTGCCCTCGATGCACAGTTGCTTCGACGATCCTCGATCGCAATTGAACTGTCTGTTGCAGATGTTCTTGATCCAGCGTCCAGTGAACTCATTGCCGAAACCGCTCATGATGCTCGCCAATCGATCGATGCCGATGTGCTTGAGCGCATCGCTGCCGAGTCAGCGCTGTCGGAAGTCCTGATGCAAGCCCTTGACGAAGTTGAAGAGGTCAATCTGCTGCGCGGGGACCCACTGGCAGCCGATCTGTTTGACGAGCTTTCGGCAGCTATCCGTCGAGTGGAGTTGTGCCGCAGGTTCCTCAATGATGCCGTTCTTGCGTGTAGCCAGATTCACCAGCATCGGCTCGTGCGGTGGTTCCGGCTCGCAGGACACACCCCTGTGCCAGTCACCTGGGAGATGGACGATCGACCACCGCAGGGACTTGGGATCATCGAGGCCTGACGACGGCACCTGCGGAGCTTTCTGGCGCGGGCCTACGATGGTGGTTCGTCAATGCTGGGCTGCCAGCTGCTGTGAAGAGGATGGTGCACGTGTCTGCTGAGCCTTTGGTCGGTACTGATCGCGTCAAGCGCGGCATGGCCGAGATGCTCAAGGGCGGGGTCATCATGGATGTCGTCACCCCCGAGCAGGCAAAGATCGCCGAGGACGCAGGCGCAGTCGCAGTCATGGCGTTGGAGCGTGTCCCGGCTGATATTCGGGCGCAGGGCGGTGTCTCGCGCATGTCGGATCCCGACATGATTGAAGGCATCATCGAGATGGTTTCCATCCCGGTCATGGCAAAAGCGCGCATCGGGCACTTCGTCGAGGCACAGGTCATCCAGTCACTGGGTGTGGATTACATCGACGAGTCCGAAGTGCTCACCCCAGCGGATTACACCAATCACATCGACAAGTGGAAGTTCACGGTGCCTTTTGTCTGTGGCGCAACCAATCTTGGTGAGGCCCTTCGGCGCATCAATGAAGGCGCCGCGATGATTCGTTCCAAGGGCGAGGCTGGCACCGGTGATGTCTCCAATGCCGTGACCCACATGCGCACGATTCGCGCCGAGATCAATCGCTTGGGCTCAATGGCGCCCGACGAGCTCTACGTTGCAGCCAAAGAATTGCAAGCGCCTTATGACCTCGTCGCAGACGTTGCCAAAAGAGGTTCACTGCCCGTGGTGTTGTTCACTGCTGGAGGCATCGCTACCCCGGCTGATGCCGCGATGATGATGCAACTTGGCGCCGATGGAGTGTTCGTCGGCTCGGGCATCTTCAAGAGCGGCCGCGGACAAGCAAGTCCGCAGGATGCACTGAAGCGAGCAAAAGCAATTGTGCGCGCTACCCGGCACTTCAACGAGCCCGATGTCATTGCCGAGGTCTCGCGCGGCCTGGGTGAGGCGATGGTCGGCATCAACGTTGCCGACATTCCAGTGCACCACCGCCTGGAGGATCGAGGCTGGTGAGCATTGCCCCGCACATTGGGGTGCTCGCTCTGCAAGGTGACATTCGTGAACATCTCGCATCGTTGGAAGCGGCGGGTGCTTCGGCTCGACCCGTAGCCACTGTCGCCGACCTCGCAGCGGTTCAAGGACTGGTCATTCCGGGCGGCGAGTCAACGACGATGTCGATGTTGGCGATTCAAGATGGCCTGATGGAGCCCCTGCAGCAGGCCGGCGCTGACGGAATGCCGATGTTCGGCTCGTGCGCGGGAATGATCATGCTGGCCGACCGGGTAACCGATGCCCGCGCCGATCAGCAGTTCATCGGCGGAATCGACATGACAGTCCGCCGGAACGCATTTGGGCGCCAGGTGGACTCCTTCGAGATTGACCTTGAAATGCGAGGACTCCAGGGCGGTCCACTTCGCGCAGTGTTCATTCGCGCTCCTTGGGTTGAGCAGACCGGCGCCGAGGTCGAGATCCTCGCTACCCTGCACACCGGTGAGCAGGCGGGTACGATTGTTGCCGTTCAGCAAGGACCGTTGCTCGCCACTTCCTTTCATCCGGAGTTGACTGGCGATCATCGAATCCATGCCACCTTCGTCGAGATAGTGAGGCACCACGCATGAGCGGTCACTCCAAATGGGCGACCACCAAGCACAAGAAGGCCGTGATCGATAGTCGTCGCGCGAAGCTCTTTGCTCGCCTGATCAAGAACATCGAGGTGGCCGCTCGTCAAGGAGGTGCTGATGTCAGCGGAAACCCCACTCTCTATGACGCAATCCAGAAAGCGCGCAAGAGTTCGGTGCCCCTGGAAAACATTGAGCGTGCAGTCAAGCGGGGAAGTGGTGCAGAAGCAGGCGGATCCGACTGGCTGACGATCATGTACGAGGGCTATGGACCCAATGGCGTTGCCGTGTTAATCGAGTGCTTGACGGATAACCGCAATCGCGCAGCCTCTGAGGTTCGGGTTGCGATGACCCGCAATGGCGGTTCCATGGCAGATCCGGGTTCTGTCTCCTATCTCTTTCAGCGCAAGGGCGTGGTGATCGTGCCCAAGGCCTCAGGCGTGACGGAGGACGACCTCCTGATGACGGTGCTTGATGCAGGGGCCGATGAGGTCAACGATCTCGGTGAGTCTTTCGAGGTGGTGTCCGAGGCCACCGACATGGTCGCCGTCCGCACCGCTGTTGAAGCTGCAGGCTGGGAGTACGAATCGGCAGACGCCACCTTCCTGCCAAGCGTCAGCATCCCGCTCGATGAGGATGGCGCTCGAAAGGTATTTCGGCTGATGGAAGCCCTCGAAGACAGCGATGACGTGCAGAACGTCTTCGCCAACTTTGATGTCTCTGACGAAGTCATGGCCTCCCTCGACTAGTTCGTCCACAGTGCGAGTCAATACCGTCATTCCGGGCGGACTCGCCGATAGTCTGTTCGAACTGATGTTCGATGGCCTTCTTCTCTGATCGCCTTCGAATCTGCCGGACTCGAGTCGATGGGAGAAGCCCTGTGCGTGTGCTGGGCGTGGATCCAGGGCTGACCCGTTGTGGCGTCGCGGTCGTTGATGGCGCTCCTGGTCAGAAGCTCACTGCGATCCATATCGGGGTCGTGCGGACCCCTCTTGATGCTGAACTTGCCGATCGCCTCGTGCTGCTCGAGCAGGGCTTGCTCGCTCTCGTTGCTGAATTCAAGCCAGATGCAATTGCCATTGAGCGTGTCTTCAGCCAGCACAATGTGCGCAGCGCCATGGCAACTGCGCAGGCCGCAGCCATTGCCTTGCTGGTTGCTGGTCGCGAGGGCATCCAGGTGTCTATGCACACGCCGACTGAAGTGAAAGCGGCTGTAACCGGCTCTGGTCGCGCCGACAAGGATCAGGTGAACTTCATGGTGACTCGACTTCTGGGCTTGGTTGAGGCGCCAAAGCCAGCCGATGCGGCCGACGCTCTCGCGATCGCGATTTGCGATGTCTGGCGCGGCACCGCCAAGCGTCGGCTTGCGGCGGCAGTTCGCGGGGCTTGAGGTGATTGCGTTCCTTCGCGGGGTTGTTCAAGCAGTGAGCTTGGATTCGGTCGTGATCGATCTTGGGGGAGTCGGCATCCAAGCCACCTGCACTTCCACCACAGCGTTGGCGCTGCGCGTTGGCGATCGTGCTGAGCTCCTTACTTCACTCGTTGTTCGCGAGGATGGCTGGACTCTGTTCGCGTTCACTGATGCGGCTGAACGCAGTGTCTTTGAGCAAGTGCAAACAATCACTGGCATTGGTCCGCGCATTGCGCTGGCAGTGCTGAGCACTTTGTCCCCAGATGAACTTCGTCGTGCAATTGCACAAGATGATCTCAATGCCCTCGTAAAGATTCCCGGCATCGGGCGCAAGGGCGCTCAACGCTTGGTGCTGGAACTGAAGGACAAACTCGGACCGCCAGTCGGCGGTCCCGGCGCCCAAAGTCTTGAAGCGCCATCTGGTTGGCACTCTTCGGTGACTGCGGGACTGGTCTCTCTTGGGTGGTCGGCCCGCGAGGCGGAGCTGGCTGCCGATTCCGTTTCACCATTGGCCGCGGCACAGTCGGTAGCCGAGCAGCCCAATATCGCGGCATTGCTCAAGGCTGCTCTCCAGAACCTGGATCGAGCATGAGCGAGCGACTCGTCGACGCTGATCTTGAACCAGAGGACTCGGCTGTCGAGGGAGCCTTGCGACCAAAGCATCTGGCCGAATTCGTGGGGCAAACACGGGTCAAATCACAACTCGGGCTGGTGCTTGAGGCAGCTCGCAAGCGAGGCCGACCGGCCGATCACGTGCTGCTCAGTGGGCCTCCCGGGCTTGGCAAAACCACTCTGGCGGGCATCATCGCCGCCGAACTCAATGCCCCGTTGCGCATCACTTCGGGTCCTGCCCTGCAGCATGCCGGCGATGTGGCTGCCATCTTGTCCAGCCTCCAACCCGGAGAAGTGCTCTTCCTCGACGAAATCCACCGCACTTCGCGGCCAGCTGAGGAATTGCTCTATCTGGCCATGGAGGATTTCCGAGTCGATGTTGTGCTGGGCAAGGGCCCCGGAGCTACGGCTATTCCGCTGGAGATCGCGCCGTTCACCCTTGTTGGTGCCACGACTCGCGCTGGATTGCTGCCAAGTCCCTTCCGCGATCGATTCGGATTCACTGCCCACCTCGATTTCTACGATCCACCAGATCTGGAAATCATCCTTGAGCGTTCGGCCAAACTCCTGGGGGTGGCACTCGACAAAGAGGGGGCTGCCGAAATCGCGGGTCGTTGTCGTGGCACTCCTCGAATTGCCAATCGTCTGTTACGCAGAGTGCGTGACTGGGCACAGGTGCACGGCGATGGTCAGGTTAATCTGTCCACTGCCCACGCTGCGCTTGATCTGTATGAGGTTGATTCGCTCGGGCTCGATCGCATCGACCGGGCCGTGCTGGAGGTGCTCATCAAGCGCTTTGGGGGAGGCCCGGTCGGGCTTTCCACCTTGGCAGTTGCCATCGGGGAGGAGCCCGAGACCATCGAAACCGTGGCCGAGCCCTTTCTTGTCAGATTGGGGATGATCGTGCGCACCCCACGTGGGCGGGTGGCCACGGCTACAGCTTGGAAACATCTGGGGCTGACACCGGCGATGCCCTTGCAGCCCACTCTTGACCTCGAGGGTTAGGGTGAACGGCTAGTCGCCGCGTGTCAGGAGAATTGTGGAAAGTTTGTCCGGCTTATTGCCGATCGTCATCATCATCGCGGCCTTCTACTTCCTGTTCATTCGGCCTAGCCAGGCCCGCAAACGGCAGCAGGCTCAAATGCAGACGACTCTCGTTGCGGGCGTTCGTGTCATGACCACGTCTGGCATCTTCGGCACTGTTCGCGTCGTTGAGGGCGATGTCATTCACGTGGAGATCGCGCCGAACGTTGTGATTGAGATGGTCCCAGCAGCTGTTGGTCGTGTCATCGTGCCTGCGTCTGCCGAGGCATCCAGTGGCGAAGCCCAGGAGGATGGCATCTGATGGCCCCGCCTCGTAATCTGAGCAATCCTCGGCGCTCGCTGAGCGCGCTGCTCATTCTGGTTCTGGGCTTGGCCATCTGGGCCTTCTTCCCCGGCACCGATCATTCGGTTCGCTTGGGCCTTGATCTTCAAGGTGGCACTCAGGTCATATTGATTCCGCATCCGGTAACTGAAGGTGCTGAGATCACCGAAGAGCAGTTGCAGCAGACGGTCACAATTCTGCGTAATCGTGTCGACGGCTTGGGCGTGGCTGAGGCCGAGGTCACGACTCAAGGCAGTGGCTCCGGTGCGGCGATCATCGTGTCGGTTCCGGGAACGAGCCCCGGCAGGCTCGTGGATCTTGTACAGAAGACAGCACTGCTGGACTTCCGGCCCGTCTACACGGTCCTGGCGCCTACGGCCAGCGGGCCCAAGGGCAGCAAGGCCGGCACCGTTCCCGTGCAGTCGGTGAAGCCAGATGCGGCATTCGAGAAGGCAGTACTCGCACTCGACTGCACGAATCCGATCAGTTACGGAGGTGGCACCCCAGACGATCCGACCAAATGGCTGGGCACCTGTTCCAAGGACGGCACAGCGAAGTACGTGCTGCAACCTGCGTTTATCAAGGGCACCAATGTCACCAGTGCCAGCGCGCAGTTGCCTACCAACGGCGTGACCTTCGTTGTCAACCTTGGCTTTGACTCTGAAGGGGCGAAGGCCTTGGCCACCGCCTCGACCACCCTTACAGCATTGCCCGATTGCGCCGTCGGCGGCCAATCCCCATGCAATGCCTTTGCGATCGTCCTTGATGGTGTCGTCACCTCCGCACCGCGCTTCAATGAGGCGATTCTTGGTGGCACCGCGCAGATCGAGGGCAATTTCAGCAACGAGCAAGCAACGGACCTCGCGAATATTCTGAAGTACGGCGCATTGCCTGTCACCTTGGAAACTGTTGACGTCACCTCAGTGTCGGCCACAGTTGGCGGTGATCAGCTGCAAGCCGGGATCATCGCTGGCCTGCTCGGCTTGGCCCTTGTCATGCTCTATCTGTTGTTCTACTACCGGATTCTCGGAATCGTCGCGAGCCTTTCACTCGTGCTCGCGGGCGTCGTTACCTATCTTGTCTTCATCGTGATGAGTAAAACCATCGGACTCACGCTGACTCTTGCCGGTGTTGCGGGTGCAATCGTTGCGATTGGTATTACTGCTGACTCCTTCATCGTGTACTTCGAACGAATACGCGATGAGCTTCGCGATGGTCGGACCCTTCGGCAGGCTTGCGAGAGTGGCTGGGTACGCGCCCGACGCACTTTGCTGGCGGCGGACTTCGTCTCATTGCTCGCCGCGATCGTGCTCTACATGCTTTCGGTGGGTGGCGTGCGAGGCTTCGCATTCGTACTCGGCCTTACCACGGTGATCGACGTTCTGATTGCCTTCCTGTTCACCCACCCTGTTGTCGTACTGATGGGGCGTAGTTCATGGATGCAGAGGGCCAGTCGCTGGAGTGGCCTTGACGCTGCGCGCACGAGACCAGTCGGCGTGAGCGAGACTCTTGCCTCCCGTCGCCGAAAAGCCCGCGCGGCTACCGAGGAGGTGTCGTCATGAGTCGCCTCTCCGGCTTTGGCCAACGGCTGTACAACGGACAGAGCTCCATTGACTTCGTCGGCCGCCGCAAGACCTGGTACCTCATCTCCGCGGCCATTTTGCTTGTTGCTATCGGCGCACTGCTGTTGCGTGGGCTCAATCTCGGCATTGAGTTCCGTGGTGGTGGAGACTTCGGTATTCCCAATGCGACCTGTTCGGTGGAGCAGGCCAGAGTCGTTGCCGAAGCGCAAACCGGTTCACAGGCCATCGTGACGGTTGCGGGAAATGGCACGGTTCGCGTGCAGACCGAATCGCTCACGACTGCTGAGAGCACGAAACTGGCAGCATCGCTTGCGAAGACCTGTGGTGTGGGAGTCGACACGATCAAGATCCAGGTGGTTGGTCCGACCTGGGGAAGTGAGATCAGCAAGAAGGCACTGCAGGGGCTCATTGTCTTCGTGCTCCTTGTTGTGTTGTTCATGTCGATCTATTTCGAATGGCGAATGGCCATTGCCGGACTCATAGCACTGGCGCACGACCTCGTCATCACTGTTGGCCTGTACGCACTGTTCGGGCTGGAGGTGACGCCCGCGACCGTGATCGGTTTCCTGACGATCCTTGGCTATTCCTTGTACGACACGATTGTCGTGTTCGACAAGGTGCGCGAAAACACTCGAAACATCACTGGGCAATCGGTGATGACTTTTGGCGAGGCGGCGAACCTCGCGGTGAACCAGACCCTGGTGCGGAGCATCAACACCTCGATTGTCGCGCTGCTTCCCGTGGTCGCGATCATCATTGTTGGGGCTGGAATTCTTGGGGCTGGAACTCTGCTTGATCTGGCAGTCGCGCTGGCCATTGGCATGGCGGCTGGCTCCTATTCCTCGATCTTCGTGGCCACTCCTTTCTTCGTGCAGATCAAGGAGAGGGAGCCTCAGATGATCGCGCTGACCAATCGCGTGCACGCGCGACGCGCACAGGCAGCCAGGGGTGGCAACGGCAAGGATGCATCCGTCGCTGACGATGTTGAACTGTCAACTCTTGTTGAGGCCGGACCTCGACAACAGCCAAGACGAGTCCCGCGCTCGAAGCGGCCCAAGAAGACCTGATGCTGCCAGACGTTGAACAGCTGCTGCGCTCCACAATTCGGCAGATCGACGATTGGCCGATCCCTGGAGTGCGGTTCCAGGATCTGACGGGTCTGATGGCTCACGGGCGGGCATTCTCATGCACCATCGCAGAGTTGGATGCCAAGCTCGGCGAGAGACCTCTGGACGAAGTAGTCGGCATCGAGGCGCGAGGATTTCCCTACGGAGCGGCATTGGCGCAGGTGCGAGGCGCTGGCTTCGTCACCGTCCGAAAGCCAGGCAAACTGCCTGGAGCGGTGCACGCTCAGGACTATCAGCTCGAGTACGGCACCGCCACCCTCGAATTGCATCAAGATTCTCTGGGCCCGGGAAGGCAGGTCGTGATCGTCGATGACGTGCTCGCCACTGGAGGTACTGCTGCTGCTTGCATCGACCTGGTGCGGCTCACAGGTGCCGAAATCGCTGCTGTGCTCGTGGTCATGGAAATCGATGCACTTGGCGGGCGTGAGCTCTGCTCTGCTCGTGGCGTACCGGTGATTTCACTACTTTCGGCCTGAGGTTCTAAACTGAATTACCCCAACACGCGAGGAGCACCGTGAGCACGGAAGCACCGCTTCCCACGGAGTTGTCACTGGCTCCGGCTGTCGTCGCGCCAGAGAATCTCTCACGTCGTTCTCGACTTCCAATTTTTGGCGGCCCTAGGCGGCAACACCCTGAGCTTGATCGCTTGATCCGCACTCTGCGCAAGTACCACCCCAAGGTCGATGCCCGATTGGTCGAGCGTGCATACGAAACTGCGGCATACCTCCATCGTGAACAGCGCAGACACAGTGGCGATGCCTACATAACGCACCCGGTGGCAGTTGCCGAAATACTGGCCGATCTCGGCATGGGTGGCACCACATTGGCTGCTGCGCTCTTGCACGACACCGTTGAGGACACTGGGTACTCACTGGATTCCCTGCGCGAAGATTTTGGCGATGAGGTCGCGACTCTCGTCGACGGTGTGACCAAGCTCGACAAGGTCAAATACGGAGACGCATCGACCTCTGAGACCGTGCGAAAGATGGTCGTGGCGATGGCTCGCGATATCCGCGTGCTCATGATCAAACTGGCAGATCGACTGCACAACATGCGCACTTTGCAGTGGATGAGTGAAGACAAGCAGCAAGCCAAGGCTCGCGAGACTCTCGAGATCTACGCGCCGCTTGCCCACCGTCTAGGCATCAACACTGTGAAGTGGGAGTTGGAGGATCTGGCCTTTGCCACTCTCTACCCGAAAATGTACGACGAAATCGTGCGACTGGTAGGCCAGCGATCGCCTCAAAGAGATCTTTACGTCGACGAAGTCATCACTGACATAGAAGCTGATCTTCGACAGAGCAAGATCAAAGGAACGGTCACTGGCCGACCAAAGCACTACTACTCCGTGTACCAGAAGATGATTGTGCGCGGACGCGACTTCGCAGACATCTACGACCTCATCGGCGTTCGAATCCTGGTCGAATCTGTGCGCGATTGCTACAGCGTGCTTGGCATCATCCATGCGAAGTGGAGTCCGATGCCGGGCCGCTTCAAGGATTTCATCGCCATGCCGAAATTCAACATGTACCAATCGCTGCACACCACCGTGATCGGCCCAGGTGGCAAGCCAGTCGAGCTGCAGATTCGAACTCTCGAGATGCATCAGGGTGCTGAATTCGGTGTCGCGGCACACTGGCGTTACAAGCAGGGCGATCAGTCCAACAAGCAGAGTCCAGATGAGTTTGCCTGGCTGCGCCAACTTGTTGAATGGCAGCGCGAGACTGAAGATCCTGACGAGTTCATGGATCAACTTCGCTATGACCTTGGATCCTCCGAGGTATTCGTGTTCACACCCAAGGGCGATGTCATCGCTTTACCCACCGGTGCCACACCTGTCGACTTTGCGTACACCGTGCACACCGAAGTTGGTCACCGATGTGTTGGTGCCCGTGTCAACGGCAAGTTGGTGCCTCTCGAATCGACGCTGAATAACGGCGATGTCATTGAGATCTTCACATCCAAGGCGGAGGGCGCCGGGCCAAGTCGCGACTGGTTGTCGTATGTGGCCTCGGCCAGAGCCAAGAGCAAAATCAAGGCCTGGTTCTCGCGTGAGCGACGAGATGAGGCCATCGAGCAGGGCAAGGATGCCATTGTGCGTGCCATGCGCAAGCAGGGTTTGCCGCTGCAGCGCTTGATGACGACTCAAGCTTTGCATGCCATCGCCTTGGATCTTCACCACACAGATGTCTCCGGGCTGTATGCCGCCGTTGGTGAGAATAAGGTCAGTGCAGCGTCGGTCGTGCAGCGCTTGGTCGAGTCTGTTGGCGGGGTCGAAGAGGCTGACGACGATGCGGCAGAAACGCTAACCCCGGCCCGTGCGCAGCGCAGAGATACTCGAAGTGCTTCCGATGTTGGCGTCATCGTGCTCGGAACTAACGATGTCTGGGTCAAGCTTGCAAAGTGCTGCACCCCGGTTCCCGGTGACGAAATCATCGGTTTTGTCACTCGCGGCAATGGAGTGTCAGTCCACCGCAATGACTGCGTCAACGTCCCTGAACTTGAACGCGAACCTGATCGAATGGTGGCCGTTGCCTGGTCACCAACGGCAAGCAGTGTCTTCCTCGTGAACATTCAAGTCGAGGCCTTGGATCGTGCCCGACTCTTGTCGGATGTGACGCGAGCACTGTCAGACACCCACGTCAACATTCTCAGCGCCTCAGTCACGACCACACGTGATCGCATCGCGATGTCGCGCTTCACCTTTGAAATGGCTGACCCGAAGCATCTTGGATCAGTATTGAAGGCCGTTCGAAATGTCGAAGGCGTCTACGACGCATATCGCGTGTAGAGAATGCGTCCTAACTACTGAACTCCTGAGCCGCTGAAGAAGCAGCGTTCAGCAATGCCTTGGTCGAGTCGACTGAAGCCTGGAGTCGTGCCGCATCGGCGGCCTTGCCAGCTTGCTTCGCTGCTGCGAGTTGCGCCTCAAGTTTTGCCAGGCCGTCAGCGAAAGCATTGGCAGTGGACTCCGCGCGCGCTCGAGCCTCGGGATTGCTCTTCTTCCAAGCCTTCGCCTCTGCTTGGCGAATGGATTCTTCGACCTTCTTCAGACGGCCTTCAAGGCGATCGCGATCAGGCTTGGGAACATCACCAAGCTTGTCCCAGCGATCCTGGATCGACCGCAGCGACTGCTTGGCCAATTTGAGGTCGGTTACTGGCAGAGCCTCAGCCTCAACTATCAGGGCATCCTTGGCGGGAACATTGATCTTGAGCTCTGCTTCCACTGCAGTTTCGGCTGCGGTGCGCGCCTCATAGAAGGCATCTTGCGCCGCCTTGAATCGCTTCCAGAGCTTGTCCTCGTCGCGTTTGGAGGTACGCGGAGCGGTCTTCCAGTCCTGCATCAGATCGCGAAGCTTGCGCGAGGTAGCGGCCCAGTCAGTTGAAGTCGCGAGTGCTTCAGCTGAGGCAATGAGCTCGCGCTTGCGCGAAGTGGCGTCCTTTCGCTGTACCTCAACTTCGGCGAAGTGTGTGCGGCGCCGCTTGTCGAAGGTGGCGCGCCCTCCGCTGATGCGCTTCCACACTTCCTGCTCAGAATTGCGATCCATGCGGGGGAGGGCTTTCCAGTCATCGATCATGCTGGTGAAGCGCTCACTCGTGGTTTTCCAAGCCGTGCTGGAAGCAAGGGATTCGGCTTCAACTGCCAGGGCTTCGCGAACTGCGAGGGCTTCGGTCTTCTGTGCCGCGCGGGCGGCCGAGGCTGCCGCCTTGGCATTCGAGATCGCCTCTTCGAGCATCGCAAGCTTCTGGAGCAGAGCTGCGGTATCGCCTACATACGCATGCGCGGCAATTGCGTCACGAACATGCGTGAGTGCGGTTGTGGATTGGTCGGCAGTGGCACGCGCATCAACCAAGCGCTGCGCGGTGAGATCCAGTTCCACCACAAGATCGTCATATTTGCGGCCGAAGAAGGCCAAGCCCTCGGCTGGAGGACCAGCAACCCACTGGCCCACCACAATTTCGCCCTCGGGGGCCAGCAGCACAACTGTTCCATCGGCCTCAACGCGCCCAAACTTGCTCGGGTCACTTGCCGGTGGCGCTGACTCTGCGGCCGGTTTTGGACGTCGCAGTAGCGCTGGCGTTGGTATCGCGCCGGGGCCGTGCTCGGTCATGCTGTGCCTTCCTTTGGGGTGCTCACGCTACCGGCCTGCTCAGGACTTGCTCACCGTTGCCGTCTGGATCACGACAGTTTGAGCCGGAGCACCGTCGCTTCCACCATCAGCCACCCCCGCGGCAGCGACAGACTTCACGTTATCCAGACCTGAGGTGACCTTGCCCCAAACCGTGTAATTGGGACCCAGGACCGAATCCGCATAGACAATGAAGAACTGCGAACCCGAGGTCCCCGTGCCTGCGTTGGCCATTGCCACCGTGCCTGCCGGGTAGGTGGTGCTGGTCTTAGCGGGGAGATTCTCGTCAGGCAAGGTGTATCCGGGCCCGCCAGTGCCGGTTCCAGTGGGGTCGCCGCATTGGAGCACGAAAATTCCGGCAGTGGTCAAGCGATGGCATGGAGTCTGGTCATAGAAGCCCTGCTGCGCCAAATAGATTTCCGAGGTCACTGTCGCAGGTGCCAGTTTGGGCAGAGTCCGAACCACGATGTCTCCGCAATTGGTGCCAAAGGTGATGGTTGTTCCTGAAGGGAAGCTCGTATCGACCTTGGGTGCGGCTGCGAAGCTTTGTGGTACTGCCGCACTGGGAGTGGCTGAAGTGCAACTGGCGATCACCGCAGGCGAGGCCTCGGCGACGGGCGCTGATGACGAGTCGTCCCCGCGGAAGATGTTGAACGCCACCCAGCCGCCAAATACGAGCACCATTGCGCCTACAACAACAACAGCAGTGATGCGTTGATTGCGGCGACGATTGTGTTGCCGCTGCGACCTTCGTGCCTGCTGACGCTCGTACTTTGCTCGGGCCAGTTCACGCTCGCGTTTGTTGCTACTAGTCACCAGCGGAGTGTATTCAGGCCGCTGTTGCGGACTAGGCTGCCCGGGTGATTGTGGCTGGCTTTCCTGCGGGAACCTTTGGCACCAATTGCTTCGTCATTGCCTGTGATCCTGGCGAGCCGTGCTTGATCATTGACCCTGGCCAGGACTCCATTGACGGTCTGATGGAGATCATCAGCGAGCACCGTCTGTTGCCTGCTGCAGTTCTCGTCACGCATGGTCATCTTGACCACGCCTGGTCGGTGGCTCCTTTGAGTCACGACTTCGGCATCCCTACCTACATTCATTCTGAGGATCGGTACCGGCTTGCTGAACTTGCAGGCTCCACGATCAATGCCAATCGCGAGGCACTGCTGCGGATGACCAAAGGTGCCTTGGAGCTGACTGAGCCCGAAGATGTGCGCTTGATCGCCGATGACGAGGTGCTTGATTTCGCGGGCATTCAACTCCGTGTTCGACACGCACCGGGTCACACCGAGGGCTCAGTCGTCTTTGAGCGCGCTGCAGACGATGAAGTGCCTTCCATCATGTTCAGCGGGGATCTGCTTTTCGCAGGCAGCATCGGTCGCACTGACCTTGATGGCGGGAGCATGGAGTTGATGCAGCAGTCACTGCAGCGAATCGTTCTTCCTGCTGACGACGACATGGTTGTGCTGCCCGGACACGGTCCGCAGACCACCATTGGCCAGGAACGAATGACCAACCCTTTCCTCCAGCTGGGCAATGAGTACTTCCCCGCTAGGACTGGGTTGTAACTGTGGCTCAATTACAGGCTCCCAAAGGGGTTCCCGAGTATTTTCCGCCGCGCAGTTCGGCCTTTCTCGCGGTTCGAGAGGCCCTGGCCAAACCCGCTCAGTTGGCCGGCTACGGCTATGTCGAATTGCCGATCTTCGAAGACACCGCGCTGTATGTGCGTGGTGTCGGTGAATCCACGGATGTTGTCGCCAAGGAGATGTACACCTTTGAGGATCGTGGCGGTCGGTCGCTTTCCTTGCGGCCCGAAGGTACGGCCGGAGTCATGCGCCTGGTAATTGAGCATGGGCTTGATCGTGGCCCGCTTCCCGTGAAGGTCTGGTACGCCGGACCCTTCTTCAGAGCAGAACGTCCACAACAGGGGCGTTACCGACAACTGCAACAGGTGGGGATCGAAGCCATCGGCTCGATGGACCCAGCAGTGGATGCAGAGGTCATCGCCATTGCCGATGCGGGCTTTCGGTCACTGGGTCTGCAGCAGTTCACCTTGCAGCTGACCTCACTTGGATGCGCTGAGTGTCGTCCGGCATATCGTGCGCTTCTACAGGACTTTCTGGCGAAACTCGATCTCGATGGTCCCACTAAGGAGCGCGCGGCACTCAACCCGCTTCGGGTGCTGGATGACAAGCGTCCTGAAGTGCAAGCGTTGCTCGTTGGCGCGCCGTACATGGTGGATCACCTGTGTGCGGATTGCGGCTTGCATTACGACAAAGTGCGCGAGCATTTGCAAACTCTCGATGTGCAATGGACGGAGTCCCCGTCACTTGTCCGAGGTTTGGATTACTACACGCGAACAGCTTTCGAATTCACGCACGCACTTCTTGGCGCCCAATCGGGAATCGGCGGTGGCGGTCGGTACGACGGCTTGATGGAATCGCTCGGCGGGCAGGATCTGTCGGGAATCGGTTTTGGAATCGGCACCGATCGAACTTTGCTCGCTTGCGAGGCCGAGTTATTGCAAGTCGGTGCGGCCACATTGATCGACGTCTTCGCCATTCCGATGGGGTCCCAGGCCAAGGAGCAACTGATCGCGCTGGGCGCCCAACTTCGACGAGACGGCATTCGCTTTGATCTGGCATTCGGCGACCGGGGACTCAAGGGCGCGATGAAAGCGGCTGATAGAAGCGGGGCTCCATGGGTGCTCGTCCTTGGCGAGCATGAACTTGCCGATGGCACTGTGGTGATTCGCGATATGTCTCGCGGTGAGCAGGAGACGGTGCCGTGGGAGAGTGTGCAGCCGATCCTGATGCAGAGGATCTCGGACCAGAACATGCAAAATACTGAAGGAGCTCATTCGTGATTCGATCCGTCCTAGCCGGCACACTTCGGGCAGCTGACTCTGGGACCACTGTCACTCTCGCGGGCTGGGTTGCCAGCAGACGCGATCACGGCGGGGTGGCGTTCCTGGATCTTCGCGACTCATCTGGGGTGGTGCAGGTCGTCGTCCATGACCCGGAGATCGCGCACGGCCTTCGCGATGAGTACTGCCTGAAGATCACGGGTGAGGTCGGCATCCGTCCGGCCGGCAACGAGAATCCGGATCTACCAACCGGCGCCATCGAAGTCATGTCAACAGAGCTGACTGTTCTTTCGGTGGCCGCGCCTCTGCCTTTTCCTATTGACGATCGCGTAGCCGTTGGCGACGAGGTCCGGCTGAAGTACCGCTATCTGGATCTGCGACGCCAATCAGCCGGTGATGCTCTGCGCATGCGGTCCAAAGTCAATCAATTGGCACGCGGGGTCCTGCTCGAACGCGACTTCATTGAAATTGAGACGCCAACCCTGACTCGTTCAACTCCCGAAGGCGCACGCGACTTCCTGGTTCCAGTGCGACTGCAGCCCGGCGATTGGTATGCGCTGCCCCAGTCGCCGCAGTTGTTCAAACAGCTGCTGATGGTCGGCGGCATGGAGCGGTACTTTCAAATTGCCCGGTGCTATCGAGATGAAGATTTCCGCGCGGATCGCCAGCCCGAGTTCACTCAGCTGGATATCGAGATGTCATTCGTTGAGCAAGAAGACGTCATCGAACTTGGCGAGGCGATCGTGCGATCCCTGTGGCAGGGAGTGCTTGGCCACGAGATCAGCGCCATTCCACGCATGACGTATCACGAGGCCATGCGTCGCTACGGTTCAGACAAGCCTGACCTGCGCTTCGAGCTTGAGTTGGTAGAGCTCACAGCCTTCTTCGCCGACACCCCGTTTCGAGTCTTCCAATCCGAGTACGTGGGTGCAGTCGTGATGCCCGGTGGCGCAGATCAGCCGCGCCGGCAGTTCGATGCCTGGCAAGATTGGGCAAAGCAGCGCGGAGCTAAGGGCTTGGCTTACATCACCGTTGATGCAGGGGGCGAACTTGGCGGTCCAGTGGCCAAGAACCTCAGCGACACCGAGCGGGCGGGCATCGTGGCTGCCACGGGTGCCAATCCGGGAGACTGCATCTTCTTCGCTGCGGGCAAGCCATCTGATTCCCGTACTCTGCTCGGCTCAGTTCGTGCAGAGATTGCTGAGCGCCTTGGTTTGATTCAGCAAGGCAGTTGGTCCTTCGTCTGGGTTATCGACGCACCGATGTTCGAGTTGACAGACGAGGGTGGCTGGACAGCAGTTCATCACCCCTTCACATCGCCGAACAATGAGTGGATAGACAACTTCGAATCTGCACCGAGTGAGGCTTTGGCCTGGGCCTACGACATCGTCTGCAACGGCAACGAAATCGGCGGCGGATCGATCAGAATCCACCAAGCAGATGTACAGCAACGAGTGTTTGGCCTGCTGGGCATGAGCGAAGACGAAGCCAACGACAAATTCGGATTCCTTCTGGAAGCATTCAAGTTCGGCCCGCCTCCGCACGGAGGCATCGCCTTCGGCTGGGATCGCATCTGCATGCTGCTCGCCGGCGCGTCCTCGCTTCGCGATGTCATCGCCTTCCCCAAAACCGGTGCTGGGCAGGATCCGCTGACGGGCGCTCCCACACCTATTACTGGGCAGCAGCGCAAGGAAGCCGGTATTGACGGCCCGCCCGCCAAAGCCCAGCCGGCTGCCGTCCAGTCGTAACTGCATTCGATGACCCTGTTCGACGAGAGCCACGCGGTCGCACCGCTGGCTGTTCGAATGCGGCCATCGACTGTTGATGATGTCGTCGGTCAAGAGATTGCGCTTGGCCCGGGTACCCCTTTGCGCAATCTGCTAACCGGTCAGGGTTCGGCGATTTCGATCATTCTTTGGGGGCCTCCTGGCACCGGAAAAACAACGTTAGCCTCCTTGGTTTCATTAGAGTCTGGGCGTTCCTTCGAAGAGCTTTCTGCGGTCACCGCTGGCGTCAAGGATGTGCGCGCAGTCATCGAAGCGGCTCGCGCTCGATCAACAATCAATGGGCAGGGCACGGTTCTGTTCATTGATGAAGTCCATCGGTTCAGCAAGAGTCAGCAAGATGCGCTCTTGCCCGCTGTGGAAAATGGCTGGGTCACGTTGATTGCAGCCACCACCGAGAACCCGAGCTTCTCAGTGATCTCACCGCTGCTGTCGCGCAGTCTTGTGGTGACCCTCCAGCCACTGACTGATGCCGACATCAAGGAATTGCTGGAGCGCGCGCTCAATGACCCTCGCGGATTCGATGGTCGATTCTCCATTGAAGAGGAAGCGATGAGCGATCTCGTCCACCTCAGCATCGGAGATGCACGTCGTGGCCTGACGGCCTTGGAGGCTGCTGCAATCGCCGCCGATTCGCTCGGATCGACGAGCATCGCTCTTGAGCATGTGGAGCAAGCCGTTCAACATGTGGCCTTGCGCTACGACAAGGACGGCGATCAGCACTATGACGTCATCAGCGCCTTCATCAAGAGTGTGCGGGGCAGCGATCCCGATGCCGCGCTGCACTACCTCGCCAGAATGCTCGAGGCGGGAGAGGATCCGCGCTTCATTGCTCGAAGGCTGATGATCTTGGCCAGTGAAGACATCGGGATGGCCGAACCGCAGGTGCTGCAAACAGCCGTTGCTGCCGCACAGTCCGTGGCTATCGTCGGGATGCCCGAGGCTCAGATCATTCTTGCTCATGCCACGATCCATGCGGCCCTGGCGCCGAAGTCAAATGCAGTCATCACGGCGATCGGTGAAGCGGCCAATGATGTGCGTCGCGGCCGAGTCGGCAGTGTGCCGATCTGGCTTCGTGACGCGCACTATCCAGGGGCCAAGGAGCACGGCCACGGCGATGCTTACGTGTACCCACATGACCTGGCCGAAGGAGTAGCCGCCCAGAGCTATTTGCCAGAAGTGCTGCAAGGGGTGCGTTACTACCGCCCAACCCAACATGGTGCCGAGGCAGCATGGGCCCGAGTGGCCGAAAGGCTTGAGCAGTTGCGTTCGCCTGAGCATTAGGGTTGGACGATTCAAACCTAGGGAGATTTGTCATGCGCAGGATGTTGTGGTTTGCCTTGGGGGCAGCCGTTGGGATCCTTGCGTACCGACGTGGGCAACGCTTCGTGGAGGAGTCGCGGGAGCGCGGCATTGTGATGACGATTCAGCAGGCGGCCGTGAGTGCTTCGCAGGCAGTGAATTCTGCGCGCACCCTCGTGGAAAGCCGGCTCAACAACGTCCACGATCATGATCCCGAAGGAGCCTGAACGTGGATTCCGCCGAAATCCGCAGTCGTTTCCTGCGCTATTACGCCGATCGCGGGCATCAAATCGTGCCATCGGCTTCCTTGCTGCTTGACGATCCGACACTGCTTTTCGTCAACGCCGGCATGGTGCCCTTCAAGCCCTATTTCCTAGGAGAAGCTCCAGCGCCATATCCACGAGCAACCAGCGTCCAGAAATGCGTGCGCACTCAGGACATCGAAGAAGTAGGAAGGACTGCTCGCCACGCCTCGTTCTTCCAGATGGCAGGCAACTTCTCCTTTGGAGATTACTTCAAAGAATTGGCAATTCCGATGGCCTGGGAGTTGCTCACCAGTTCGGTGGCAGATGGCGGCTATGGCTTCCCTGAGGACAAGCTCTGGGCAACGGTGTACCTGGACGACGACGAGGCTATAGACATTTGGCATACGCAGGTAGGTCTGCCCCTGGATCGCATTCAACGCCGAGGGATGGCCGACAACTTCTGGTCGATGGGCGTGCCGGGACCTTGTGGGCCTTGTTCGGAGATCTATTACGACCGAGGTCCGCAGCATGGCCGTGATGGTGGACCTGTCGCCGACGAGGACCGCTACCTGGAGGTCTGGAATCTGGTCTTCATGCAGTCCGAGCGCGGCGAAGGGCCGGCCAAGGAGGATTACCCGATCCTGGCCGATCTCCCGGCGAAGAACATCGACACCGGCATGGGTCTTGAGCGGATGGCTGCGCTCCTTCAGGGCGTGGACAACATCTATGAGATCGACACGACTCGGGGCATTCTTGATCGCGCCGTTGCACTGACAGGTACGAAGTACGGGGCCACGCCGAAGTCAGATGTCGCCCTTCGCGTGATTGCTGACCACGCACGCACGTGTGCTTTTCTTATCGGCGATGGCGTGCTGCCCGGCAACGAGGGCCGCGGCTATGTGCTGCGCAGATTGATGCGCCGAGTCATTCGCACGATGCGTCTGCTCGGAGCTCAAGATCCGAGCATGGGCGAACTCATCGATGCCACCGTGCTCACTATGGCTCCGCAGTACCCAGAGCTCAACGACGAGGCAAGTCGGATTCGTCAGATCGCCATCGCAGAAGAGTCGGTCTTCATCCAGACACTGCGCGCCGGCACCACGATCTTCGATACGGCAGCCCGGGGCATTCGCGATTCTGGCGGCAGCACGGTGTCCGGCGAGCAGGCATTCGCGCTGCATGACACCTACGGCTTCCCAATCGATCTCACCCTGGAAATGGCGGCAGAGCAGGGCCTGCATGTTGATGAGGCGGGCTTTCGCACGTTGATGGGCCAGCAACGCGAGCGAGCCAAGGCTGATGCTCGCGAGCGGAAGGTTGGCCTCACGGCCACGACCGCCTATCGCGAAATCCTCGAAACCGGAGGCCGTACAAGTTTTACCGGCTACAGCGAAGTCGATACTGAAGCAACAATCATCGGTCTGGTTCGCGATGGCCAGAGCGTGCCGGTCGCGGTTCCGGGTGATCATCTCGAAATCATTCTTGACCGCTCTCCCTTCTATGCAGAATCAGGCGGTCAACTCGGTGACCGCGGGCGGATCGTCACTTCAAGCGGTGCGGTCGCCGATGTCTACGACGTCCAGACGCCGGTGCCTGGATTGTTCGTGCACCGAAGTGAAGTGCTGTCAGGTGAGTTCGCGGTTGGCACTGGAGTTGTCGGGCATGTCAATGTGCAACGACGTCGAGCAATCTCACGAGCTCACACAGCAACGCACCTCATCCACCGAGCCTTTCGCGAGCAATTGGGCGATACCGCTACGCAGATGGGTTCCGAGAACGCCCCCGGGCGGCTCCGGTTCGACTTCCCAAGCCCAGCACCGATCTCTGCAAACGTGATGCAGACAGTCGAGGCAAGAGTCAACGAGGTTCTGCTCGAAGATCTCGCGGTGACTGCCCAGAACATGACGCAGGTCCAGGCGAGGGCGCTGGGAGCCATGGCGCTGTTCGGTGAGAAGTATGGCGATCAGGTGCGGGTTATTTCGGTGGGCGATTGGGCCCATGAACTGTGCGGTGGCACCCATGCTCAGCGCTCAGGGCAACTGGGAGTTGTCACCTTTCTGGGCGAGGGCTCGATCGGCACCGGCGTGCGAAGGGTCGAGGCTCTTGTCGGAGCCGATGCGTATCAGTTCCTGGCACGCGAGCATGTGTTGGTCAATCGTCTGACCGAGTTGCTGAAGGTGCCCGCAGATCAAATCCCGGATCGAATCGAGCGCACAATCGCTTCATTGAAGACAGCCGAACGCGATCTTGAAAAAATTCGGAAATCGCAATTGTCGGCAAGCGTCGACGATGTGATTGGTGCCGGCGAAGCAATCGGACCGATCCGCGTTTGGGCCTTTGAAGCGCCGGCCGGCATGGATGCAGCGCAACTGCGCGAGGTTGTTGTGCAGGTGAAGGGTCGCAATCGCCCCGAGAATCCTGTGGTGTTGTTTGGCACGGTTGTCGCCGACGGCAAGGTTTCAGCAATCGCCACGGCCAATGAGGGGGCGATCGAACTAGGTGTTGGCGCAAACCTGTTGCTCGAAGTAGCCCTGCCATTGCTCGGAGGTCGCGGTGGCGGTAAGCCTGACCTTGCTCAAGGAGGCGGCACTAACCCAGCAGGGGTGACCGCTGCCCTTGAGGCCGTGCGAGCAACCATCGCGGCAAAGGTGGCCAACTGACCGTGTCCGCCGGCGTGCTGCTTGCCTGCGATGTCGGCACAGTGCGCATCGGCGTGGCGCGTAGCGATGCTGGGCGAATTCTCGCGGTGCCGCTCGCCAGCGTGCCCGCCGGTGAAGACTCCATCAGCGCATTGCTGGCACTGGTTCTTGAATACTCGGCGGTTGAGATCATCGTCGGATTGCCGCTCAAGATGGACGGCACCGAAGGCGCATCGGCTGAAATGGCCCGAAGTTGGGCGGCGAAGTTGGCAGCCAACACCGACCTGCCTGTGCGCTTGGTTGATGAGCGCCTTACGACCGTGCAAGCGCAACGTGGACTGCACGCGGCCGGGCGCACGGTGAAGAACTCGCGATCGGCAATCGACAGTGCCTCGGCAGCGGTGCTCCTGCAATCAGTGCTCGAAAGCAGGACTGATCGGTGACTCGTCGAAATCGACTCATCACTCTGCTGGTCACCGTGGGAGCAGTGCTCGCACTTCTCGTGGTCTTCATCTCGAGTCGCGGTGGAAGTGATTTCCCTGGGCCGGGATCAGGGAAGGCTGTCGTGATTGTCGTTCGAGGAGATTCGCTTTCAGGTATTGCAAACACCTTGGTTGAGGCCGGAGTTGTCGCATCTGACAGCGCGTTCCTGGACGCAGCCAAGGACAATGACAAGTCCCAGT
>JAUSDJ010000001.1 GCA_030650795.1 Actinomycetota bacterium | reverse complement strand
ACTAAGTAGGATTGCAATAGTTCTTTGCACTTTTTGGAGCTCGGTGGTATGCTTCTTTATGTAGAAGGGAGCATCCACCATGATCTATGTACGACCGCTCGATGAACGTGAGCACCGAGAACTGAAACGACTTGTCCGCCGCGAGGTCGGCCGGGTCAGCGAACGAATTAGGATGATTCTGTTGTCCAGTCGGGGCTACAGCGTGCCCAAGATCGCGGAGATCTTCGAATACGATGAAGCGACCGTCCGGAGTTGGATTGAGCGCTACGAGGCGGAAGGGGTGAAGGGTCTGCGCGACTGCCCTAGAACTGGGCGGCCGTGTCACGTCGATGCGGCCGCCCGTGAGTTCATTGAGCGAGAGGTAGAGAACGGCCCTGCGCCAACCCAATACATCTTTGGCTTGTGGACGTTGGTCACGTTGGCTGGCCATCTGGCGGAATGCCTCGGCCTGAAGGTGAGCCAGGCAACCCTTCGGCGGGTAATATTGGCGCTGGATTTCAGGTGGCGTCGGCCTCGGCACAAGTTGCCCAAAGACCCGCAGGCGGCGGTCAAGATGTGGCGACTGTTAGAGCGGTTGCTGCGTGTGCCGAGCGATGCGGTCATCCTGTGCGCCGATGAGTGTGACCTGCATCTCCTGCCTGTGTTGCGAGCGATGTGGATGCGCCGAGGGCATCAGACGCGTATACCGACGCCAGGGCAGAATCGTAAGCGTTCGATCTTTGGGGCTCTGGAGTGGGACACGGGACGCTGGACACATGCCATATATGGGAGCAAGAAGGCAGCAGACTTCATCGCCTTCTTAGAGCAGTTGCTGGAGGTGTATCCGAGCGGTCAAATTCTCATCGTGCTGGACAACGCCAGCATTCACAAAGCAAAGATCGTTGGTCAATGGCTCACGGATCATTCACGGATAGAATTGCTGTGGTTGCCTACCTATAGCGGGCACGCGGAGAACCCTGTAGAGAAGGTATGGTGGCGCCTGAAAGACAAAGTAGCCGCCGATAGACTGCATGGCAATATCGATTCTTTGGTAGCGGCTGCCCACCAATTCTTCGAATCCTTGTCACCCAAAGCGGTAAAGCAATTGGTCGCCTAGAAGTGAAAAGAACTTATGCTATCCTACTTAGGCGCCGTCAGGAAATAACTTAAGCAATTGCTCTTGTTCGCGGTGCGATGCTGTAGTTCCATTCGCCGTGGAACGCCGCCGGTTCCAACCGCACTGCGGCGAGTTCATCATCGGCGACCTTGACCCCCGTGGGATAGG